>JAXJJE010000059.1:0-6790 GCA_036298405.1 Acutalibacteraceae bacterium | reverse complement strand
TTAAGTGGGTTTGATACGAGCTGTGGCTTATTACCACAAGCAACATCAATAACCATTTTCATAAAGTCGTTACCGGTTGAAAGATATACAAGGTCTGAGCCTATGCAATCTCCACCCATTCTTGCACCTATTTCTATAATTCTTATATTACCATTGCTGTCTACTCTAAATTCAGAATGACCTGCACTATTTTTAACATTTAATGCATCAAGTGCTTTAAAAACAACCTCTATTGCCCTTTTCTCTATCTCTGCTGACAAGCCTGACGGCTGTATGTGACCAGTTTCTATAAAATTAGGTGCACCAGTTGTATATTTTTTAGTTGTAGCTAAGAATGTATGCTCACCATTATATGTAATAGTTTCCATACTGTATTCATCGCCACTGATATATTCCTCTATAATTGCCTTTTTTTCAAATGAGGCTTCACAGGCTCCTTTAATAGCTTCTTCTAAGCCAGTAACACTTTCAAGCTTTGTTATATTTCTGCTACCAGAACGGTCGGTAGGCTTTACAATAATCGGGAAGGTAAAGTCTTTAAGCTGTTCAACATCAAAGCCTTCATCTGCAATTAGAAATTTAGGGCAAGCAACACCTGCATTAAGCAGTGACTTTCTCATTTCGTATTTATTAGTTTGCATTTTTGTATGAGCAGTTGAATTACACGCAAGACCTAAGCTTTCGGCAACAAAATTAACTGTAACTGTTGCAAGGTCAGACGCAATAGAGCATACACCATCTGGCTTGATTTCTTTACACTTTTCTAATATTTCTTCCTTTTCTACTATGCTTATCGGGTAAAAAAAGTCGGCATTATCCTTACCCACTGCACCGTCCTCCCACGCAAAAACATGAGTTTGATAGCCTAGTGCTTTGGCTTTTTTTATAAGCTGATTTTGAAAATCGTTTGCACCAATTATTACTAATTTTTTCATATTATTACCTTTCGTTAGAAGCTGATAAATTTATTTATCACCTAAATAAAACTGTGTAACCATTTTTGCTGTATGCAATACATCATTTTCTTCTATATTGTAATACATAGGCAAGCGAAGTATTCTTTCGCTTTCTTTTGTAGTGTATTTATCCTCACCATTAAACACACCAAACTGCTTGCCTGCTGGCGATGAATGTAATGGTATATAGTGGAATACAGCATTAACTCCATTTTCCTTTAAATATGCAATAAGTGCTGTACGCTCGTTTAAATCCTTAGTTTTTATATAAAACATATGAGCATTATGAACACAGCCCTGTGGTATAACAGGCAACTGAATATAGCCCTTATCTTCAAGTGGCTTCAAAGACTCGTAATATTTATTCCACGCCTTTAATCTGTTGTTATTTATAAGCTCTGGGTTTTCAATTTGTGCATAAAGATATGCACAGTTAAGCTCGCTTTGCAAATATGACGAGCCAAGGTCTACCCATGTATATTTATCTACCTGACCTCTAAAAAACTTAGTTCTATTTGTACCCTTTTCTCGGATAATTTCGGCTCTTTCTACTGCTTCTTCATTATTAATAAGAACAGCTCCACCCTCACCCATACTATAATTCTTAGTTTCGTGAAAGCTAAAGCAACCAAAATCGCCAATTGAGCCAAGTGCCTTACCCTTGTAATAGCTCATAACGCCCTGTGCAGCGTCTTCTATTACAACAAGATTGTGCTTTTTAGCAATTTCGCATATCTTGTCCATTTCGCAGGCTACACCAGCATAATGCACTGGTACAATAGCCTTTGTTTTTGAAGTAATAGCAGCCTCTATTAAATTTTCGTCTATATTCATTGTATCGGGACGAATATCTACAAATACAATTTTTGCTCCTCTTAACACAAAGGCATTTGCTGTAGAAACAAAGGTATATGACGGCATAATAACCTCGTCACCCTCTTTTATCTCTGAAAGCAAAGCTGTCATCTCTAATGCAGATGTACCCGAGGTAGTTATCAATGCCTTTTTAGCACCAGTCAGCTGTTCCAGCCTTGTATTGCATAGCTTTGTAAATTCACCATCACCACAAATTTTTCTGCTATCTATTGCCTTTTTTATATATTTGTCTTCCTTACCTATATATGGTGGTACATTAAATGGAATTCTCCTCATTATTTACACCTTCTAAGCTTTTCTTAGTATTTTACTTTTACACTAATATACTTATTTACAAACCCTAATAATATTCTAACAAAGCAAATATGACTTATTGATTAAAATATATAATACCCCTAAGTATACCATAACTTAAACAATTAAATTCTACTATAATTACAAATCGTTGTCAATAATTGATACTAATACTATTTCTGTTTTAAACAGTGGCTTAGATTTTAAAACAGATTTTTTATCTGACAAATATCACACTACAGCAAGGCTATAAAGTCAGGTAAAACATATGCAAAAAAGCAAGTGACGATATTAATGTCACTTGCTTTTTATTGCTCAATATTTTTTATGTAACTGCTTTACAGCTAATCAGATACCAAAATTCTGGTCATTATTTGTACCAAAGCCTTCATTTACTGCACCACTGCTGTAGGCCTCTACGTCAAAGCCTGTGCTCTGCTGTGGTGTTGTACTATTATAAGCACTTGCACTAAAATCAGTTTGCTGTGGTGCTGTGCTGTTGTAGCTGTTTGTGTCAAAGCCAGTTGGCTGTGGTACTGTGCTGTTGTAGCTATTTACATCAAATCCATTTTGCTGTGGTGCATTATTAAAACCATTCTGTGGTGGCATATTGTTAAATCCGTTTGGCTGTGGTGGATTGTTATAGCCATTCTGTGGTGGCATATTACCATAGTTATTAGGTACTGCATTAGGAGTTGTTTTAATAATTCTGTACTTACCAATAATTGGTATCTCGTTTGCTCTGCCATTTACAACATTATAGATACCTAGAATAAAGGCTGTTAAAGCTGCAAGTGAAACTGCTGCTGAAACAATTGTAGATACTATAGAACCTAGAATAGGAATAATACAAAGAATCGCAGATACTATACCTGTTGCAACACCTGCTGCAAGAGCAGAAATAAGTATAATTAAGCCCTGATTAACGTGGAAGCGAACAAATCTGGAGTTAGGCTTAACAACATAAGGAATCCAGCACAAAATACCCAAGTATGATACTATTGTAAGAGTTTTATTCTGAGCAATATCCTGTGGATCATAAACCTCTCTATCAACCGGAGTATCAGTCAAAAATTTCTTAGCCTTTGCAAGAAATGCATCAAAATCAAAGCCCTGCTTTTGTCCGTTAGGATTATACTGGTTGTTAGTGTTGTATTGATTCTGCTGTTGATACTGGTTATTTGGGTTAAACTGATTTTGCTGTTGATATTGGTTATTTGGGTCGTACTGATTGTACTGAGTGTTCTGAAAATTCTGATTATTCTGATTGTACTGATTATTTGGATCGAATTGATTATTCATTTCTGTAACCTCCGTAAATTAAAATACTTATCTTATAAATCATTAATAATACCTTTAATTAGATTTTCTGCAACCACTGCATCTGCTTTGCCACGGCTGTTTTTCATTACATAGCCAACCATAGCTTTTACAGCCTTTTCTTTTCCGTTTTTATAATCGGCTACAGCGTTAGGGTTATTCTCTACAGCCTCTTGACATAGCTTTAATGTGGCTGCTTCATCTAATCCACCCATATCACTCTCAGAAATAAGCTCGCTTACCTTTTTACCTGTTGTAAGCATTTTATCAAGAGTAGATTTGGCTAAATTCATTTTTATCTTTTTATTATCGAGCAGTTTAATAAGCTCGTTAAGATTTTCTGCTGTTACAGCAATATTAAACTCCTCTTTTGCAGCTTCGTTTTCTATTGTACTGAAAATCTGACCAATAATGAAATTAGCAGCTGTTCTTGGGTTGGCTGTACCCTCTATAGCCTTTTCAAAATACTCTGCTACTCTTCTATATTTAACAAGCAACAAAGCGTCAGCCTGTGGAATACCTAAAGCCTCAACATATCTTTCAAGCTTTTCGTGAGGTAGCTCTGGAATTGTCCTTTTAAGCTCACTCACCTCTTCTTCAGTTACATTAATAGTAACAAGGTCAGGCTCTCTGAAATAACGGTAGTCGTTTGCGTCCTCTTTACCACGCATACTTGATGTTGTATTCGTTACATCGTCGTATCTTAGAGTTTCTTGCAGAACCTGTCCACCTGTTTCAATTAAATTTACCTGTCGATTAAATTCGTACTCCATAGCCTTAGCCATAAAGGTGATGGAGTTCATATTTTTAATTTCTGTTCTTGTGCCAAACTCATCTGCTCCCTGTGGTCGAACAGAAATATTAACATCGCAACGCATTGAGCCCTCTTGCATTTTGCAATCTGAAACACCAATGTATCTCATAATCTGCTGTAGCTTTTCAACATATTCCTTTGCTTCATCTACAGTGCGAATATCTGGCTCTGTAACAATCTCGATAAGAGGCACACCACCACGGTTGTAATCCACATAGGTATCTCCATTCTGGTGAACCAGCTTACCTGCGTCTTCTTCTATATGAATACGATTTATTCTTATTCTTTTACCACTATTAAGCTGAATATATCCGTTTTTGCATAAAGGCTTGTCATATTGTGAAATTTGGTATGCCTTTGCAAGGTCTGGATAGCAATAATTTTTTCTATCCATTTTAGAAATCGGATTAATCTCACAATTCACAGCCAAGCCTGCTCTTATTGCATAGCGTACAACCTCTTTGTTAAGCTTAGGCAAAGTACCTGGTAGGCCAATACAAATAGGACAGCAATGAGTATTTGGAGCACCACCAAAGGCTGTAGTACAGCTACAGAAAATTTTGGTATTTGTACTTAACTCAACATGAGTTTCAAGTCCTGCTACAAGCTCGTAATTCATAGCTTTACCCCCATTTCTGCACTTTTGAACACATCGGAATGCGTAGCATTTTCGTACTGCCATGCAGCATTAAGAATAGTTGACTCAGCAAATTTATTACCGATAAGCTGTAAACCAATTGGCATACCCTTTTTATTAAAGCCAGCTGGTACCGACACAGCAGGCAAGCCTGCTATATTTACAGGTACTGTACAAATGTCTGTAAGGTATGTTTCTATAGGGTTACTTACAGCCTTGCCAACCTCAAATGCAGTCATAGGTACTGTAGGTGCAAGAATAACATCAAGGGTTTTAAATGCGTTTTCAAATTGGTTTACTATAGCTCCACGAAGATTCTGAGCCTTCTTATAGTAAGCGTCAAAATAGCCTGCACTTAAAACAAAGGTACCAAGCATAATTCTTTTTTTAACCTCGCTACCAAAACCCTCACTTCTTGTTTTGCATATCATATCGTTCACATCACTGTAAACAGGTGTTTTGTAGCCATATCTGATACCGTCGTATCTGCCAAGATTAGATGAAGCCTCGGCACAAGCCAATATATAATATACAGGCAATGAGTATTTTAGTGCAGGTAAATCGAAATATATAACCTCTGCACCTAAGTCTTCAAAAACCTTGCAAGCCTTTAATATAGCCTCTTTTATATCATCATCAATACCCTCAAGGTATTCTCTTGCAATGCCAATTTTCATACCCTTGATGTCATTTTTCAGTGTATCACATACTTTTACACCCTTGTTACCCTGTGATGTTGAATCCATTGGGTCATACTTAGAAATTACGTCATACACAATAGCTGTATCTTCAACTGTGGTAGCAATTGGTCCTATCTGGTCAAGGCTTGAAGCATAGGCAATCAAGCCATATCTTGATACACTACCATATGTCGGCTTTAATCCTACCACTCCACAGAAGCTGGCTGGCTGACGAATAGAGCCACCAGTGTCTGAACCTAATCCGTAAACTGCAATATTACCACCCACAGCAGCTGCAGTACCACCAGATGAACCACCTGCTACATAATCTAGACCGTGTGGGTTTTTAACACCACCAAAAATAGAATTTTCACTTGATGAGCCCATTGCAAACTCGTCCATATTCGTTTTACCAAGCAGTATAGCATTTTTATTTTGCAAAATATCCCATACTGTAGCATTATAAATAGGCTTATAGCCTTGAAGCATTTTAGAGCAACAGGTTGTTTCTATTCCTTTTGTAGATATATTATCCTTTAATGTCATAGGTACACCTGCAAGCAAAGATATTTCTTCTCCCTTTGCAAGCTTTTCGTCTACAGTCTTAGCACTTTGTAGTGCTTTTTCGGCTGTAATATTTATATAAGCATTCAGATTGGTGTTGGTATCGCTAATGGCATCAAGATATTGTTGTGTAAGCTCTGTGCAGGTTATCTGCTTAGCTGTAAGCATATTGTTAATAGCTTTTATTTTGCTTTTAACCTCTGCCATTGGTATCAATCCCTTCGTTTTGCATTTTATTCATTGTAGTTTTATTACAAGCTTTCTTTTTTTACTAAGAAACAATCATCTGCTTTATTGCTGGCGTTTGCCAGAATTTCTTCTGTAGGGTAAGAGTCTACCACTACATCTTCTCTGAACGCATTAGACAGATTGTTTATATTATCAAAGTCTTCAATATCAGTAGGTGCACTATTTATAGCATCAGCAAAATCTATTATACCCTGCATTTCTGCTGTTAAAGTGTCAAGCTCGTCTTCTTTTACAGAAAGCTTTGCAAGTCTTGCTATCTGCATTATTTCTTCGTGAGAAACCATTGTTACTTCCTCCCTGAAATTAATATAAAAACACTCTTAATAAAATTTATAAAGCGTGTAATATTATGGTAGCTATTTAAAAATCTATATTAAAATCATAATAAAAACAACTACTC
>JAXJJE010000058.1:0-1130 GCA_036298405.1 Acutalibacteraceae bacterium | reverse complement strand
GACTATTTTATCATCATCTCCACCTATAATCAGTGTAGGGCAATTAATTTTATGTAAATCTTCATAGCAATTATGATTAAGGCAAGCGTTTGCCATAGTGATAAAACGGTTGAAATCCTTTGGCTTGCCTACCCTACTAAGCAACGAAAACATCCATCTGCTTTTTTTAAGATATTTTTCTGAATAAGACTTTTCTGCTGTATCTATAAATATGCTTTTATAGTCATCAGCCTTTGCCATTTTAATCCAACTAGAAACAACACCTACCATTGTATCGTTAGGCTTTGATATTGACACAGCAATACAAAGCTTATTAACCATTTCTGGGTAATCAATAGCAAGGTGCTGTGCTATCATTCCACCCTGTGACACACCCAAAACATCTGCCTTTGGTATATTAAGCTGTAGCATAGCTGTTGCGATATCCTTTGCCATTTCTTTGGTAGAAAATTCCTTTGGCAGATTATTTCTTCTGCTGAAAAGATATACTCTATATTTCTTGGCATATTCTTTATACATAACAGAAAACGGTACTGCATAGCCCTTAACAGTTTTTAGTCCGTCACCTAAGCCTGGTATCATTACAAGAGCTTTTTCACCCTTGCCAAAGCAGATATAATCAATACTTGTATTATCTATAATTATTTTTCCGTTTTTTGCATTAAACATAAAATTTACCTTTTGCTTATTTATCTTCCTACAACAGAGGTGTGCTTTTCTCTAAGATATGTAGACTCTAGGTCTGACAAATGCAGCTTTACTGCAAGAGGGTATTTTTCGTAAGCCTGACTTATTGTATAGCCTGCTGACTCATCAAAGCCACCCATATGCCAACGGATAGCCATAGCTTCGTCGATTTTAAGACGCATAAAACGCTCGATTAAAAATACGGATTTTTCACCGTGACCATAAGGGAATGCGTCTTCTATACTGTAATATGGTACCTTATCCCACTTACCAGTTTCTTCATTTTTTACATTTCGTGTAGAAACCTTGTAGAAATTCGCCTTGCATAAATCGTGCAAAAGTGCAGTGATTGCAAAGCTTTCAAGACTGTCTGTATCTTCATCATAATGCTTTTCCATCATCACATTAAAAACGCTAATGCTATGCATAACCAAGCCCTGTGG
>JAXJJE010000057.1:0-4679 GCA_036298405.1 Acutalibacteraceae bacterium | reverse complement strand
TCGTTTACATTGAACTTGTATGAACCAGCGTCAAGTCTGATTGTACCTGTAAATACTGTTGTATTCTTGTTAGGTCTTACCAGCTCAGCGTTGATATCACCAGTTAGCTCTACAATATCAGCAAAGTTTTTATACTTGATTTTAAGAGTCTTTGTTGATGTATCGTATGTAAATGTATATCTACCACCTGTAGCTATAAGTGTTGTTTGTGCCTTATAGCCTGCTGAATAGTTAATGTTTGCTGTATCTGTATAGGTATAGTTAAAGCCGTGTGTTGTACCATTGTTGTTAAGGTTAAATTTGTATGAGCCAGCCTGAAGTTCTGCTACACCTGTGTATATATTTGTATCTGTTTTCTTAAGAGCTACGTTGATATCACCAAAGATTGATATTCCATCTGTGTTGATTTTCTGACCTACATTAATGGTTACAGGCACCTTGTACCATACATTCTCTTTTTCGTCAAGCAATACTACATAGGTGGTGTATGTACCCTTTTCAAGACCAGCTACCGGGGTTACTACAGCCTTCATTCCGTTGCTGGTAACATTGATAAGGCTTGTATCAGCAGAGGCTGCATTGACAGAAGTTACAGCAGTTGTGCCAACGCTTGTAAAGGTTATAGTTTTCTGTGTAGCACCATAGCCCTCTGTTAAATCAAATACAAGCTTTGATGTATCTGCCTTTACAGCCTTTGCAGGTGTTGTTGCCGCTGAGAAGGTATAAACTGCACCGTCTGGACCACCTGTCATCTCATAAACATATTCTCCATTTGTTATGAATATTCCCACATTGCTTGGAATTATCACATAATCACTCTCACCGTCACCATCACGGTCACGAGCCTCCAGCTCAATATACACGCTGTATTTACGCCCCTGTATAAAGCTACCGTCATCATTAAAGTAGCTTTCAGAATCCTCGCCATTGTCCAGCTTGCTGTTGTTATTTACATCACAGAACCACTTTAATCGAGAAGCATAAACCTCTCCGTCATCCTCACCAATTCTCAGATCAAGAGAAGTAACCGGCCTTGCGTTACCTGCTGGCTGTTCAATACCGTCAATATATATCAAGGCAATAGTCTGACGCTCTGGCTTTGGTGTGAAATAATAATAAGCCTTTGCGTTGGTCTGACCCTCTAGGTTACTACCTCCACTCAAGGTTTCGATATGACAGGTTTCACCGTTTACTACTAATGTAACATTCTTAGCAAAGTAGGTAGTGTAGTTCTTATTTGTTGTACTGAAGTAAATATCTGCACGATAGGTCTGATAAGCTTCGTAGGTTTCGTTTTCTTCCATTCGCACAGCATTATCATTAGTATAATCGCTGTCGTTTAAATAATCGCCAGAAACCTTGTAAACACCACCATCATTTACCCATGAAAAAATAGAATCTGTATTTTTACAGGTAGGTAGCATAGAAACATAATCATCATCTGGTGTCATATCTCTAAGACTGCCTGCTTCTGGAATAGGTGTTGTAAGATTTACATAGTCAATATATGTATGGCTTGGGTCTATCAGACGGTCCCATTTCCAGTAGAAATCTATTCCCTGTGGTTCATAAAATTCGCCGTATTCTTCATCTTCTGTGTATCCATTTGTATAGGTTGTTTCAAAGTCCTTAAAATTATACTTAGTACCATTTACGGTTATAATACAGTCATCACTGTATGTCCACCACTCGTCGGTAGCAACAGTGTCTTGCAGTCTCAGCTGACGAGCTGGTAATACATAGCCTTCCTTTGGTACAAGCTCAACGCTTAGCTCAGGAATCAGATTGCCAGCAAATAAGCCTGTGCTGCCACTTACACCAGAAACCCAGCTATATCTCTCGTTATAATCAAGCATATAAGGTGCGTCCTCTGGCACTGAAGCAATCTTATGAGGGTCACCACCAACAACAGGAGTTCCAAGAGTAACCTCAAATTCTGTTATCGGGATATTTATTATGACTGACTGAGTATCGGTATGAAGCTGTATATCTCCATTTTCTTCAATAGCTGTAGCAGTAACCTTAACCTGTCCTGGTTTATTGACTGTAAGAACACCGTAATTGCTTATAGTAGCAACATCAGTACCAACTAATGATTCTACAGTCCAAGAAACAGATTTAATTCTCGGATTACTTGCACCATTACCTGGCACACAGCCAAACTTCATTGTTTCACCCACATAAGGTCCTTCAAGTATTTTACCACTTATAACCTTACCAGACTCATCTGTAATATCTACAAATTCAGCCCAACGCCTTACATTGATAGTAACTGTGTTAGAGACTGAAATAACCTGACCATCTTTATACACACACGCCTGCACTGTATAATCACCTGGTACAATATTCTTAAGATTATAACTTGCAGAGAACAACTCGTTAAATTTTTTGCTTGTACCAGTAGTCATACGCCAATTCTTAAAGGCATTTTCTGGCATACCCTGTGGATAGCTTTTCACCTTCCACATTACTTCACTGCTTTTAACTGAGCTACCTATAGTAGCATTAAGTCCGACATTCTGCATAACAGCACCTGTTGTGTTGTAAACATAAAAGCTGTAGTCGTTAGACTTACTTATCTGAACACTATAGGCATCAGCACTGAACTGCACCTGTACAGGCTTGGAATACACAATATTTCCGTTACGGTCTTTTGCTGCATAGCAATAGGTACCACTTTGAGCTACAAGTGTAAAAATAGTTTTTACTCCACCCATAAGCCTGTAAACAGGAGCACCATTGCTGTTGTATGTAATTTTATACCAGCCTGTAATGTCAGAATCTACTACTGTGTCAGCTGGTACTGTAGAATATTTTGTGTCGATAGGTGCTGTTAATGTAACAGCTCTGTTAGGGAAGCCTACATAGATTGTTTTGCTGCTGTCCCATGTTCCACCTGATAATTCAATATCAGGTAGCTTTAATGCCCATGCACTCGCATTGAATCGCTTGATGATACCGTCAGAGCCTTCTACTCTCATTTCTACATTAACAGGTACATGACCCCAGTCCATAGCAGCTGTCTGGTAAGTGTCATTGTACCATGTCAAAGGCTCTTCGTAGCCCTGATTGTCACGGTATGTATAATAATAGATAACATCACTGTTGCCGTATGCTGGACTTGCAAGGTCTTCAACAGTAGGTGAAACACCAATAACAATATCTGAACCCAAGCCACTATAGTTAGGGTAGCTGATATTCACCTGCATTTTATCGCCAGGCAGAGCTGTTTCATCAAGAGGTGTTCTTGTATTAGAAATTCTTATAGCATTACTTGTGCCATATTTAAATGTACTTCCTGTTGGTAGCTTTTCCACCACTTCACAGCTTACTCTTAGTGTACCTGTGTGATAGCTATTGATTCCTGCTTCGCCATACACATCAATATAAGGCTCATCAGTGTAAAATTCCAGATCAACAGGGCTAGCAGTAACCTCTGCACCTGAGTCTGTCCATATCTTCCAGAAATATTGCAGGCTATAGCCATCACTGCCTGAATCCACAGCACCATAGTAAGGAGTCTGCTTTACCGAAGCAATCAGGCTTTCATCGCTATTGTGATTCCATTCGATTGTTTCGTTTGCAGAAACACATTTTTCGTTATAAGGACCACCACCGAAATATAAATCCATATCATAATTACCATTATAAGGCATAATAGATACATCAAGGCTATCTCCACTATCCTTACCACCTGTCTGGTCCAGCTCAACAAATGGAATGTCGTACGGATTGGTATATACTTTATTTTCTACAACAATCTTCATTCGGAATCTTTCTTGGTTATACGCTCTTGCTGGAATACCTATATTACCATAGGTACCCTTATATATAGGGTGAGTATATTTGGTTCCTGTAGAGTATGGTACATCAACTCCGTCAGGTACTTCTACCTCATCAGGGTCAAGCAGTAATCCCAGCTCTTTGTCGTTTTTATCTGTTTTAAACGAGCCACCCCTTACGGTGATATCTCCAAAACCACTAAACACATTTGCTCCACCCTTACCAATGAAAGAACCACCATTAACCACAAGTGAGCTTCCGTCAGGATATTCTACAACGGAATCTCTGTTATATGATTTTGCGATTACACCACTGGCTGCGTTAAGACAATATGGAACAGGACCTTGTCCGTGACCATACAGTGTACCACCGTTAATAACAGCAGAACCACCTGTTTTAAGATGTACAGCAGAGCCGTGTACATATCTGTGAGCATATCCGGTGTATAAATCTGTCATATAATGGCAAAGGTCTACCCATTTTTTATGAGCACTACCTGCAATAAATTGTCCACCATTGATTGTTAATACTCCAGAAACCTCAAATATATTACGATAAGGGGTTACTTCCCAGTATTTTCTATCTTCTGCAAAGCTAAAATCGTCCATAACATAGGCGTCATACGAGATTTTATCATCGCTGTTACCTGTTACAGTTAACGATACACCCGAAGGTACAGTAAAAAGGGTTCTGTCTACGCCTTCTAGATATTCCCATGAACCAGTAGCCCATGTACCCACGCATAAATCTCCGTTGCTGATCTTAACATTGGATTCATCAATAACATTAATTGAATATCCGTTTAAATCAAGCTCTTTTTTGCCTGCTACAAGAATCTGCACATCCTCATAGTCAGGTATTCCGTTTGATTCCTTCTTTTCTACCTTCTTTTTAAT
>JAXJJE010000056.1:0-3908 GCA_036298405.1 Acutalibacteraceae bacterium | reverse complement strand
TAAAACATACTGTGCTTTACCAATTATATCATCCTCATTGATAAGTCCTACAGTTGTGCTACGACTATCTGTAGAATGATTACGATTGTCACCCATTACAAAAACCATACCCTCTGGTATAATCTCTGGTATTTCTGCGTCTCCAGCCTTAAATGGTGATTCTTTAATATATGGCTCGTCAAGTATAGCACCATCTACTGCTACTGAACCTGTAGCAAAATCTATGCTCAAAGACTGTCTCTCAGTTGCTATAACACGCTTAATAATAGGCTTGTATAAATTTTGACCGTGGCTTATAACTACTACATCGCCACATTCAGGCTCATAAAATAAATTTGTAACAAAAACACGATCTTTATCAAATAATGTATCCATCATAGATTGACCGTCTACATTTACCAATCTAAAAACGAATGTAAGCAAAATCATTACTACAGTAATTGATAAAATTAAATTTTGTAGTATATCGTAACAGCTTTGTGTAAGAGCACCGGCAACCTCTGGTTGTTCTGTAGTAGCTACCTCTTGCTGGGTTACTTCAGTATTTTTTAATTCTTCACTCATGGAAAAATACCTCCTGTATAAAAAAGCTTAATAGCAAAAAAGGGACGGTATTCGTCCCTTAAATGTCAGATTAGCGAATTTGCTCTTTAACCTTAGCAGCCTTACCTACTCTATCTCTTAGGTAGTATAGCTTGCTTCTACGAACCTTACCATATCTGACAACCTTTACCTCTTTTACGTTAGGTGAGTGAATTGGAAATACTCTCTCTACGCCTACGCCGTAAGATACTCTTCTTACTGTAAAGGTTTCTGCCACGCCACTGCCCTTCTTAGCAATAACTGTGCCTTCGAACATCTGAACTCTCTCTTTGTCACCCTCACGGATGTTTACACCTACTCTTACAGTATCACCGATACCGAACTGAGGTACTTCGTTTTTCATTGAGTCAGCTGCGATTGTTTTTAGTGCATCCATTTTAAAATCCTCCTAGTTTTCAGACATTCTTACCAATTAAGGCAGAGGACTGTCCGCTTCAATGTCTTGACCTATTTAGTCAGGCGTTGATCCCCATTACTAAAAAAATAACGGAACTCAAATGCTTTAATATTATAGCATAGTTA
Organism: Acutalibacteraceae bacterium; assembly: GCA_036298405.1. Taxonomy (GTDB): domain Bacteria; phylum Bacillota; class Clostridia; order Oscillospirales; family Acutalibacteraceae; genus CAG-964. Next base: position 2,783 of record JAXJJE010000056.1, on the reverse strand, counting down.
AATATTAAATGCAAGTATTTTTAAGTAATTGTTTTTTTATTTTATCCATAATATTTACTTCTTAATTCATTTAAAAAGCTTGTAAAGTATTCTGGTAAATCAGAGGTAAACTCTAAATAATCATAGGTTATAGGGTGAACAAAGCCTATTTTTCTTGCATGTAGGCATTGACCATTCAGCTTTGTTATAACCTTTTTAGGGCCGTATACATCGTCACCTGCAACTGGGTGGTTAATGTATGACATATGCACTCTTATCTGGTGAGTTCTGCCTGTTTCTAAATTAACAGCAAGATGTGTAAACTCGTTAAAGCGTTCTAGCACCTTAAAATGTGTTACTGCATTTTTTGAGTTTTGAGCTGTTACTGCCATCTTTTTTCTATCATAAGGATTTCTGCCTATTGGTTGGTCTATAGTACCCTCATCCTCTTTTATATTGCCGTATACTATAGTTTCGTACTGTCTTGTAAAGCTGTGCTCTTTTATCTGCTCAGCTAATCCCTTATGTGCAATATCATTCTTAGCTACAATAAGCAAGCCACTTGTGTTTTTATCTATTCTATGCACAATACCAGGACGAAGCACACCGTTTATACCCGAAAGACTGTCTTTACAATGGTATAAAAGTGCATTAACCAATGTACCTGTATAATTGCCAACAGCAGGGTGTACAACCATACCCTTTGGCTTATTTACAACTATAACATCCTCGTCCTCATAGATAATATCAAGTGGAATATCCTCTGGCAAGGCTTCAAGTGGTATTGGGTCGGGTATTAAAACTGTAATTTTATCATTTAGTCGTGTTTTATAATTTTTATTTATTATTACATCGTTTACAGTTACATATCCGTCTGTAATATAGCCTTGAATAGCAGAACGAGTTATATCGTTGATATTTTCTGTAAGGAATTTATCTATTCGTACAGCTGTATTTTCTTCATTTACTACAAAGCTTAATTCATTCATCGCTTGCTTCTACCTTTTTCTTACTACTCTCGCCATCAGAGCTGAAAAATAATATATAAACCATAAGAACTGCAGTACCAATAGTAATGCAATAATCTGCAAAATTACAAACAGGACTAAAAAACGAAAGCTGAATATAATCTATTACATAGCCTAAGAAAATTCTATCTATAAGATTACCAATGCCACCACCAAGCACAAGTGCCAGTGAGGTTAATAGTAATTTGCTTGTTGGTTTAGTTTTAATCATATACACAATTATAGCAAGCATTACTATTGATGTAAAAATTATAAACAGCCAACGAGCGTTCTGCAACATACCAAATGCCATACCTCTGTTTTCGAGGTATGTAAATTCTACAAGACCATTTAATATACTTACATTAGCACTACCCTGTATTGTATTTACAACCAGTAGCTTTATTAGCTGGTCGGCAACCACAATAAGAATTGCCACAATAAACGAAATAACCATAAAAACCTCCTGTTTAAATCGGAATTTGTCGGTACTTTTTTAAAAAACTTTGATAGAGAAAAATATAAAGTTTAGCTCCAGCCTTTTTAAATGCTGGAGTGTTGCATGGGCAATGCTCCTGCAAATTCCAATTTAAGCTTTATAAATTATATAGAGAAAAAGTGGTGTATAAAACACCACTTTTATATTCTTTAAATTACTCTGCACTAATATCTGTCATTTCTTCTGAATCTTCTTTTACTTCTTCTGCTGGTACACTAGCAGTCTCGGTAGCTACAGTTGATACAGGAATAGGGTCTGTTGGGTACTGGTTATCAAGCTCAACCTTCATCTGACCAATATCAGCTGATGTTGGTAGATCCTCTAACATTCTGATATGGTTGTTATATGTAGCAAGTAGCTGTTCTCTTAGTACAACAGCATCTGCCTGTAGCTTTAGGTAGTTGTTCTTCTGTGCAACTACGCTTGCATTTGCGTCATAAATAATACGCTTAGCCTCTGCCTTAGCCTCTTCAAGAAGCAGTGCAACCTTTTCTTCTGCCTGCTTTACTGCTGAGCCCTTAACCTTTTCTGCATTAATTAAAGCACCACGAACCTCGTCCTCGTCTTTTCTGTACTGCTCAATTCTCTTAGCAAGAATGTCAAGCTTTTTAACTAGCTCTATCTTCTCTTTTTTGTTTTGCTCTAAAGTAGCAACTACATCATCTATAAATTGGTCAACCTCTTCTTTTTTATAACCCTTTACAGAATTTTTAAACTGTATATTCTTTGCATCTTCAATACTTACCATAATTTTTCACTCCTAAATATATTTTTGAACAGTCAGCTTTAGTCTGCCTTTTTTAGTAAGACCAGAAAAATCGCCAACTATAAATTTTCCTTTACCTCGTATAGAGATTTTATCGCCGGTTTTTATTGTATAGCTCAAATTATCTACTGCAACAGAATTAACAAACACAAGCCCTTGCTTTATAAGGGTAGCTGATTTTTCTCTGCTTAAACCGACAAGTGCTGAAACAATATTATCAAGCCTTGCTGATGATATTGTACAGCTTATATTCTCAAATTCATTTTTTATAGGCAAGGTGTAGTTATCCCATTCTTCGGTAACAACTCCTACTGAGCCTATTTTTTGAATTTGTGAAAGTACATATTTTTTTATTTCGTCTTTTATAAATATAACCGTATAGCCGTCACCTGTAAGTATATCGCCTATAGCTTCTCGTTTTAAGCCTAAGCCCATAAGTGAGCCTAGAAAATCTCGATGAGATAGCTTGTACTCTGGCTTATATTTAAAGCTGATACCAGTTATAGGGTAATAATAATCTTCAATATAATCG
>JAXJJE010000055.1:0-3964 GCA_036298405.1 Acutalibacteraceae bacterium | reverse complement strand
TCATCAGCATTATTTTTTAACTCGTCATTCTTTGGTGTAGGTACTGTGAATACAGCAATTTCATTGTACTTTTTCTTATAGAATACAACAAGCAATGTAATACCCATTGCACAAATCAGTATAGATAAAAGCTGAGATACACGCAATGATGTATTTGGAATTAGAAGGCTGTCTGTACGCAAGCCCTCAACTATTGCTCTTTCTGCACCATACCATACTAAGTAAAGCAAACCAAGCTGTCCACTGTATTTTCTGTACTTTGATCGTGAGAAAATATGAAGCATTAGCACGCCAAGCAAGCACCATATAGACTCATAAAGGAAACAAGGGTGTACGATTACGTTATTTGTACCCTCACTTACCATACCCCAAGGCAAACTAGTTGCAGTACCGTATGCCTCTTGATTAAAGAAGTTACCCCATCTGCCTATACCCTGACCAATCAAAAATCCGATTGAGGCAATATCCAGCACAGCAGGGATATTCATTTTTTGAATTTTTGCTACTACAAGACCACCAGCTACGGCACCTATAATACCACCATATATGGCAAGTCCACCCTCGTTAATGGCTAATATCTTATCAAGATTATTACCATAATAATCCCAGTTAAAAAGCACATAGTATGCTCTTGCACCAAGTATGCCTGTGATTATACCAACTATAACACAGTTTAAAAGCTTGTCTGGGTCTACACCTAAGCGTTTAGAATTAAACGATGCATATACAATCGCCAAAACTAAACCAAGTGCTATAATTATACCATACCAATAAATACTCAAGCCAAATAGCTCGAACTGTCTGCTTATTTCTAAGTTAATACCTAAACCTGGAAATGAAACATTCATTAATTATCTCCTCCTTACTCTAATGGTAAAATTACTGACAATGAAGATTTTGTGCTGTCAAGCTGTTTTAACAGTCTTTTATTTACATCCTCTAGGGTTGTAGCCTTAACATCCTCTATATAGCTGAATATCTCTCTGCCTGAAAAATCACTGTCTATAATTATATTAGCGATAGTTTCGTTACGATTAAGTGACGAAACACCCTCTCCATATACAGCCTTTTTAGCAATATCAAAATCAGCCTGAGATATTCCAGTTTTACGTAGATTATCAATATACTCTCTTATAATTCTTGCAGCCTCTTTAGGGTTTGTAGACTCACCACCAAAGAATACACTGCTATAGTATGGACCCTCAAAATGCTCATAGTCGAAGGAATTATTAATAAGCCCCTTATCCTCTAGTATCTGATAAAGTTCTGACGAACCAGACGCAACTGCAAAAAGAAGTATTGCACTTTCTGCCATTTCTTTATTAGTTAAACGCTCCTTATCAACTGCTTCTTTAAAGCCTAAATGGAACATTGGTACAGACACAGGGAATCTTTGCTCTACATAATCTGTAACAACGCTATCGTCCTCACTTGGGAATGTGCTTGTTACATCCTTTGCAGGTGAGTCATTAAGATATTTATCTGCCATCTCTACAACTAAATCAGTAGTTGCACGACCACCAACCACAACAAGTGCCATATTATGAAGATTATAAAAGCCGTTGTAGCAATCGTATAGCTTTTGTGGTGTAATTTCTGCAATGCTTTCTACTGTGCCTGCAATATCTATTTTTACTGGGTGTGTATGATACATAGCACCAAGCAGATTAAACATTACTCTCCAGTTAGGGTCATCGTCGTACATTCTTATTTCCTGACCGATTATACCCTGTTCCTTTTGTACTGTTTCTTCTGTAAAATAAGGGTCCTGCACAAATTCAAGCAGAATTTTTAACGACTCCTCAAAATTATCTGCACAAGAAAACAAATAGCAGGTTTTATCAAAAGACGTATAGGCATTAGCTGACGCACCTGTTTTTGCATATTTTACAAATGCATCTCCGTCTTCACTTTCAAAAAGCTTATGCTCAAGGTAATGTGCAATACCATCTGGAACAACTATCTGCTCACCGTTATCCTTTTTAAAGGTAGTATTTATTGAGCCATATTTTGCACCAAAAATAGCATAGGTAGACTTAAACCCCTCTTTTGGATAGGTATATATTGTTAAACCACTTTTATGGTTGATTTTGTAATATTTATCACCTGTGATAGTACACTTAATTTCTGTTATATTATTCATTTTCTTCCTCCTTTGGCTGAAGCAGATAGATAGTGTCCAGAATAATAGTATTCGCAAGAGCTACAATATCATCTTTGCTTACAGCTGTAACAGCATCTACAGCCTGCTCTACAGTTAAAATCTCTTTGTCAAGCATTTGACCTATATACCAGCCCTCTGTGCCAGAAACTGTATCCATATTACTCTTAAAGCTGTTTATTATAGCAAGCTTAGCTGACTCTATCTCAAAATCAGTTATATTACCCTGTTGCATTTGTGCAAGCTGATTTTTAATTTCTTCTATAGTTTTTTCTACATTCGCCTTTTCTACACCACTATCAACAACAACTATACCCTTTAGCTTATCGTATCTTGCTGCACAATAATAGCAAAGGCTTAGCTTTTCACGAATATAGGTAAAGAATTTTGATGTTGGTGTACCACCAAGCACTGCCACAGTAAGAGCCATTGGGATTGTGCTGTTGTTTGGCTGTGCTGTAGCTGTTCTGAAGCCCATTACTAGCTTAGCCTGTGCAATATCTGAGCTTTCGTATTCCTCTTTTACTTTTTCTACAGTACTGATTATCTGTGTACTTATTTCTGGTGAGATTCTGTTCAAAGCTGAAAATCTCTGAGTGATAATCTCCTCTGCAAGTGATGAATCACTGCTACCAATCATCATAACCTCTACCCTTGAATTAACAAGTATATTCTGCCATGCCTTATATACTGATTGTGGAGTAAGCTCCTCTACAGCCTTTCTGCTTACGTAGCGTTTAATACCGAATATCTCGTTGCTACACATAATCTCTGTAAGTCTTGAAATTGCATAGGTACGTTTTTCGTTAAATTCACTGTCGATAGTTTCTAAAAGCTGACGCTTACACTGTGCAAAATCCTCATCTGCAAAAGCATTATCGTTAACCTTTGGATTAAAAATAGCCTCGCAAAGCAAATTTACAAGCTCTGGCGATATTTTCTCGCCGTTCATTGTATATCTGTCATCTATGCCTGCTATTGTAAATGTAAGTGCAAGTGATTCTCCCATTTTTTTACCATAAGCACCAATGCCGGCACCATAAAGAGTGTTCAATGCACGGTTTAGGCTTAAAGCGTCTGGGTATTTTTTACAGCTATATGATAGCAGATATGGAAGCATTGAATACTGTGCTGCTGTATCTGCACTAAGTGGAACAAACATTGTAACAGAAATTTTAGCAGTTTTAAAGCGTTGCTCATTGATACTGCTAAAGAAAACGCCATTTGCTATAGGCTTTCTTATTATATTATTATTACTCATTTTATTTTTCCTTTCAAAATACATATATTAGTTATTATAGCACAATAATTCCCCTTATAAAAGCTTTTAAATAAAATATATTATTAACAAATATTATTTGACTACAAACATTTATTGTTGTATAATTTTCGTTAATAATGTAAATAAAGGGTGTTCTTATGAAAATATGTGAATTTTGTGGTAAAGGTATTGATTATAATCACATTTTCTGTAGCGATGAATGTGAAGAAAATACATTTCAGTACCATAAAAAAAGAAAAAAATTTCAAGCCTTATTTAGCACTGTTAGCTTAATATGCTTTGCTACAATAATGATTGGTACTTTTATAGGCTTACTTTCTCAGGAATTAAAATATGGTTTGTTGATTTTAGGACCAGGTGCTTTAGTTTTGGGAATAACATATTTTTTACTGCCTTATTACGGTATAGAAGAGCAGATACATAAAAAAGGTATAATAACAGGCCAAAAGACAATGAGAATTATCGGCTTAGTTGTTGCCTTAGTGGGTTTTGTATGCTTACTGTTGGGTCTATTAATACAG
>JAXJJE010000054.1:0-4526 GCA_036298405.1 Acutalibacteraceae bacterium | reverse complement strand
TCTGTACCCTTTAGCTTGCGTTCTGCCTCTAGCTTACGGTATCTATAGCGAGATATACCTGCTGCTTCTTCAAAAATCTCTCGCCTTTCTTCGCTTTTTGAAGCTACTATGCTGTCGATTTTACCCTGACCAATCATAGAGTAGCCATCACGACCAAGACCAGTATCCATAAACAGCTCGTGTATATCCTTTAATCTTACAGAAGCCTTGTTTATCATATAATCACTATCACCAGAACGATAATAGCGTCTTGTAATTGCTACATCGTCACCGTCAAAGGCAAGTGATCTGTCTTTATTATCGAATGTAAGTGTTACCTCTGCATAACCCAGCTTTTTACGATTATCGGTACCGTTAAATACAACATCCTCCATTTTGGAGCATCGTATAGCCTTTGCCGATTGTTCACCAAGTACCCAACGGATAGCGTCACTAATATTACTTTTACCACTTCCGTTAGGGCCGACAATTGAGGTTATACCTCTATCAAAAGTTAATTTAGTTTTATCGGGAAAGGTTTTAAAGCCATGTATTTCCAATGATTTTAATAGCACAATTTCAACTCCTGTAATACCTATAATAAGCTGATTTTAAATTTACTATTGCTCGCTAGAGATAGTAAATTCTCCCTTTTCTATCTGAGCTTGTATAGGCTTTATGTTGTAGCCAAGCTGTTTGAAATATTCCAGATTGCTTCGCTTTTGTCCAAGCAACTTAGAAATTTCTTTAGGATTTATATAAATAGAATAGCTACCCTTTGGCAAGCTATTTTCTTTGATGTAATTTTCAATTTTATTTCTGTAAATTCGTGATGCACATAGCTCTCCTATTGAGGGGTGCCATGGGCCTGCTACCATAGAAGCTGCCAGCTCGTCTGTGCTGTGCAAGCCTAAGCGTATAACCTTGATGTTATTTTCTTCAAACATCATTAAAAGCGTTGCACAAAGCGAGATTGTTTCTTCTAATGAATAGGTTATATACTTACCACTATTGTAATAATCGGCAAGCAATGTGTTTTTCATAATAATAGTAGGGTATATACGCACTGTTGCTGGCTTTAAAGCACATATTTGCTGAGCTGTATATATATCCTTTTCTAGTGTACTGCCATAAAGGCCTGTCATCATTTGCAAGCCAAGATTAAAGCCAAACTTCTTTATAAGAATTGACGCATTTACAACCTGCTGTGCTGTGTGACCTCTGTGGTTAAGCGTAAGAACCTCGTCACACATACTTTGTGCACCTAATTCAATAGCTGTAACACCGTATTGCTTTAGGATTGTAAGAATTTCGTCATCTATAAAATCTGGACGTGTAGATATTCTTATTCCTACAAATTTACCAGCTTTTACAAAGCTATATGCTGTAGATAGAAGCTGTAGCATATATTTACGCTCTATAGCAGTAAAGCTACCACCAAAAAATGCTATTTCTGACATTTGGGGACTATAGCCCTTGCTATGCATTGCGATTTCTACAGCGTTTATGACATCGTTCTCGGTTGGTTGATTTTGCTTGCCTGTAATTTTTACCTGATTGCAAAATGAACAGCAATTCGGGCAACCATTATGTGGTACAAATATTGCTACATTTGAGTGCTTCAATATCCCATCAACCTCAACGCTTCTCGTGCTGCCTGTTGCTCGGCTTCTTTTTTGCTTCTGCCGCCACCTTTGCCTATTACATTGCTATTCAGGTGAACCTCTACAACAAAATGTTTGTTGTGGTCTGGGCCACTTTCTGCCACAAGCACATACTCAAGTCTTTCTTCTGGATTTTTCTGTATAATCTCTTGCAATGATGTTTTATAATCCTTAAATCTTATTGTTCGTTCACTTTTAATGTCTGGAATAACAAATCTTAAAACAAATTTTCTTGCTTCTTCTATACCACCATCGAGATAGATTGCAGCAATAACAGACTCAAATGCATCTGCTAAAATAGATGGTCTGTCATTACCATTTGAACGTCTTTCACCCTTGCTTAGCAATAAGAATTTGCCAAGATTTATAGAACGTGCATAGCCAGCAAGCGACTTTTCGCACACAAGTGAAGCTCTTAGCTTTGTAAGCTCACCCTCTGGACGGTCTGGACAATTCTTATATATATAATCAGAAACAATTATGCTTAGAACAGCATCACCAAGAAACTCTTGTCTTTCGTTGCATTTAATATTATTCTTTTTATTTTCGTTTGCATAAGAAGAATGTGTTAGGCCTGTTTTTAGATATTTAATATCTTTAAATTTATAGCCTAAGCTTTTCTCAAGCTCTTCCATTGTAAATACTCCCCTCTGTCAGCATATAGAGTAATTATACATTTTTACTTATTTCGTCTATTACATTACCCTCTACAAACTGCATTGTAAGCTTAATTGCATTTTTCATAGTTTTAGCCTTTGCACTGCCATGTGCTTTAAATACAGGCTTGTTTACACCCATAATTGCAGCACCACCATATTCGTTGTAGTCCATTTTTTTTGCAAGCTCTTTCATATCAGGCAAAATTAAACTAGCAGCAAGCTTATTTTTAAGATTCTTTTTCAATATACCTTTAATCTTCTTCATAAGCTCAATGGCAACACCCTCATAGGTTTTAAGAATCATATTACCTGTAAAGCCATCTGCCACTAAAACCTCGCAGGAATCTGCTGGGACATCTCTACCCTCTATATTGCCAACAAAATTTATATTGCTTTCTTTTAGCAGTTTATATGCATCAAGCTGTAGCTGAGTACCCTTATGCTCTTCTGTACCAACATTGGCAAGTCCTACTCGTGGATTTTCTACACCCATAACCTTGTTCATATAGATTGAACCCATTATACCGAATTGCTGTAGCATTTCTGGACGAACCTCGTTATTTGCACCACCATCTATAAGCATAAAGCAACCCTCTGAATTTGGCAGAACCGGAGCAAATGCAGGGCGTTTTATACCCTTAATACGTTTAATAACAAGTGTACTACCCACAACAAGTGCACCACTGTTACCAGCTGACACAAAGGCATCACCCTTGCCCTCAGCAAGTAGCTGAAAGCCTAATCCCATTGAAGAGTCCTTTTTATCTTTTACAACTACAGAAGCTTCGTCATCAGCTGTAACAACAATATCTGTATGTACAATTTCTATATTATTAAGTGAAATTTCGTTTTCTGTGGCAACTTTTCTGATTATATCTTCATTACCTGTAAGAATAATATTTACACCATATTCCTCTACAGCCATTGCACAGCCCTTGATTATTTCAAGAGGTGCATTATCGCCACCAAAAGCATCTACTATAATTTTCATAAATAATCCTCGTTTTATTTTCTATATATTTATGTGTAATTCTTAATCAACTTCTATAAAATTTGTAACCCTACTACGATACTCCTCATTATAGTCAAGCCACATTTCAGTATGTTCGCTGTCTTTAACAGTCCATATTTCCTTTTTGGTACTTGAAAGATTATTATAAATATCCTCTCCCATAAAATATGGAGTTACCTTATCAACTTTACTGTTAATTACAAGGGTAGGAATATTAATATTTTTAGCCTGCTTAGCAGAATCTGCGTCCTCATATGAAAAACCAAGCTGAAGCTTATTTACTGTATTTCCACACCACATCATATAGTCAATAGGAATACCCATATCCATCGCCTTGATTTCTTCTTCAATCATCCAAGCCATATCACTTACTGGACAATCAAGAATCAGAAATGAGATATCATCTTGTGTTTTCTCGTATGCAACCGCCTGTACAGCTGTTGCTCCACCAAAAGATGTACCCCAAACAGCAATTTTCTTACCGTTTGAGAGCTTTTTTGCATAATTAATACAATCGATAAGATCGTATTTTTCCCAATATCCAAAGGTTGTTTTTTCTGCTGTATTTTCGTTACTACTTCTTTGGTCGTATGTAATTACATTATAACCATTTTCCAGAAAATATTCTGCTATAGGGTAATTTGTATAGCGATTACCACCCAGACCATGTGCCATAACAACAAAATTACCCTCTTTATTATCTGAGTAAATAAAATCGGCTGGTATTGTATGACCATCAAATGAAGAGGTAAGCTTTATTGTTTCAATTTTGTACTCCTTACAAAACTCCTCATAATCTAAGCCGTATTTTTTCCAGAAGCCATCGGATACACCTTTTGTTGCTTCGTTTGTAACAAGCTGTGTTGAGCCTGAAACAACCTGTACGCCTGTAAAATATGACACACCTACAGCCATAATTATAAGTAAAATTAAGATTGAGCTTATTACAACTATTACTGTCTTTTTCTTTTTACTCATATCCTAAACCCTTTATCAAATTTCTTTCTCTTTTATAAATTCAGCTAAAGCTGCAAGTGAACGCTCAGCGTGCTTTTCTGCCTTTAGCTTTTTATCTCTTATTTTTTCGTCAAGCTGTGGTAAAATACCTATATTTGCACCCATTGGTTGAAAGTTTGCAACTGTAGGATTGCTGATATAAGCTGAAAGTGAGCCTATCATAGTAAACTCTGGTAATGTAACAGTATCAATACC
>JAXJJE010000053.1:0-4769 GCA_036298405.1 Acutalibacteraceae bacterium | reverse complement strand
CACCCACTCTGGCTGTGGATAGTTTTTGTAAGAGCTTGTATTGAAACGTTCTGTGTCTGCAGAAGAATTGCTGCTATATCCGTTACAGTCACTGCTGTTTGCAAAGCCTGTGTGATTGCTATAACCAGTGTTACCATTACTGAAATCTGACTGATTATTATAACCAGTATTACCACTACCCCAACCAGCTTGATGAGGAGTATTAAAGCTATTTTTATTGTTAAAATCGTTCATAATATCAATCCTTTTCAAAATATTTTAAAGCTACTATATATAGCATTAGGAATACCTGTTGAACAGGTATTCCTATGCTTGATTTCAGATTTAGTTACTAAACATACTATTAACAACTGTTATAATAATCAATGGCACAAGTATGCTAAGTACAATGTAACCAATAAATAATAAAGAGCAGCCCGTAGCAACACTGTTTTTCTTTGAGTCTATAAAGAACTCTGTTGGTTCCTGTGGATTTATACGCAATGGTATCTCATTGCCAACTGTAGTATCTACTACAAATTTGTTATTAGTTGAAGATACAATATAAATTTTACCATTATAGTAATATTTATAGGTTGGATAATTACTTTTATGTCCACTACTTGAATATATTGTTCTGACATCTACTATTTTGGCTACAACCTGTTGTGTACAACGACGACTTTTCTTAGAATTATTCACCATAGTATATATTATAGGAACTATAAATATGGACAAAAATACACCTACAAACAAGAAAGGAGTCAATGTGGTTACAAGTGATCCAAAAGCTGTATTTTCAGAAACGAGGCTTGCAAAAATCATCACGGCAAATGCCGCAAAAAACAAAATAAAAATAATATCACGTAGCCTATCATTTGAATTTTCTTTTGCATAAATCACATCTGCACCAGCTGGGTCTGAGCTATCAAGATAGTTATATCCATTACCTTCGAAATTTGGATTATTATATGGTATTTGGTTATTCTGGTAACCATTATTCATGTAGCCACTATTATCCACATAGCTATTACTAACATCATTGTTACCTTGATTATAGCCGTTATATGTACTGTTCATTGGTGGTTGATTTTGTGGATAGCTATTCTTGCTTTCGGCATAATCGTTATAAGCACTATTACCGAATTCGTTGCTAAAACCATCTGAAAAGCCGTTATTATAGGATTGATAGCTATTACCACCATATATATTCTGATTATTTTCGTGTTGATTTGAATTATCAAAAAAATTATTTTTCATTATTAATATTCCTCATCTTTTAGGCTGTTCCTGATTTTTATAGAGCACTAATATTATTAACAACATGCTATAGGCTACTATAGCCTATACAGCAATCAGCATAAACAAACAAATTGTAAAAACAAGAACAAATAAATTGAATTCAACTGGATTTACATCACCAACTGTTGGTTCTATGTAAAACTCTGTTGGAGTATTTGAGTTTATAAACAAATTCACCTCTTGTCCCACCTCTGGCTCCACTAAACCATTGGTAGAATTTGCAGTTATAATATAAATTTTACCTTTATAGCAGTATTTATATGTTGTGGTTTTAGCACTGATATTCTCACCAGAAAAAATTTCTTTAATATCTAAAATTTTTGCAGTAATGGAATAACTACAACGATTCTTTCTTATGTTTGATTTAATAACAGGAGCAAATGTCACAAATGATTCTACAATCAAAATCAAGCCCATAAAAAGTAGCTGAATTATTCTGATTAAATTTTCTTCAAAATGATTGTAAAACACCCCAAAAACAAACATTGAAAAAAATGAAGTTAAAAATAAAACAATCATCGGCTTGATATAAGTGGATTCGTTTTTTACTGTTGCATATATTATTTGTGCATCTGCTGAGTTTGGGCTATCAGCACAATTCTGCTGTTTATTCGAATAAGTATTTTTATCGGAATAATCGTTAAATTTATTTTGATTATTTGTGTTTTGTTTTAATTTATAAGAAAAATTATCATTCATTGTTAATAACCTGATTTATATAATTTTATTGATAGCTACTGCTTTTTATTTTAATATAAAAAACAGAACCATTGCATTAAGGGATTTAATTTTAATATATCAATTAAAAATCGTTGGTAAAAGAAAGCTTAATATTGAAGATAAAAGGAAACCGCCTATTAATAAATAAATAATGTTTATTAGGGTGGTATCAATGTAGTATTCTGTAGGTTTATTTGGGTTTATACTCATTTCAACCTCTTTTCCTACATACGGAGGCATAAACGACAAGCTTTTTACACCTGAAATAACATAAATTTTACCTTCGTAGAAATATTTATAGGTAACATAATAATTTTTTCCGTTATTTCTACCACCAGTTACTTTTACCTCTACAATTTGAGCTGTAACCGGACGTGTGCAACGAGGCTTTTTTATTATGGTATTCACTGTTGGTTGAAGCGTTATACATAACAAGCAAATACTCATAAAACCCATTACAGCAATCGGTATTACTTTTTCATACATAATAGCATTAATAAATTGCTCGTTAATAAACATACCCGAAAAACCACAAGCCACAAAAAATAATATAAACATCACTACAATAATGCTTTTTAGCTTAGAGCTAGGATGTTTGTTTACATACACTACCTCAGCACCCATTGTATCAGCGTTGTTTATAAAAGATTGATAACCATTATAGTCATTTGTAGTATAGTAATTATTGCCATAATCATTATTATGATAGCTATTATTAGCAGAATATCTGTTGTTTGAATGGCTGTTTTGCATATAGTCATTATTATTGCTATAATTATCGTTTGGATAATTGAAATTATGATTATAGCCTCTTGACATTTGCTGATTTGGTTCATATCCATCTCTATTCTGACTATTTGCATCACAACGTTGATTTGAACGACAATAAAAATTATTATTCATCTTACAAAACCTCGTTTATATTGATACTATTTAGCAAGCTCTATAAGCTTTTTCATTCTGTGGTTTACACCACTACGACTTATAGGTGGTTCGAGCATTTCTCCAAGTGCTCTTAACGACAGCTCTGGATTCTCTAGCCTCAGCTTAGCAAGTGCCTGTAAATCGTCATTAAGACTTTCAAAACCAATTGTATCTTTTATTTTCTCTATCGCTGTAATCTGCTCGGTTGCAGCTGCAACTGTTTTTTTGATGTTAGCAACCTCAGAATTCACCTTTCGGTTTATATTGTTGCGGTATTCCTTTAGAATTTTTGTATTCATAATTTCCATAGAAGCAAGTGGAGCATTAATAAACGCAAGAAAGTCAGAGATATTTTCGCTATCCTTCAGATATGCAATATAGCTACCCTTGCGTTCAACCAGCTTAAAGGTAAAATTAAGCTGTTCTGTATCCTCTACAATTTTTAAAAGGTCACTACATAAATGCTTGTATGGCACTGTGTACTCAAGGTGATAATCCTTTTCGGGATTGTTGATTGAACCACAGCTTAAAAACGCACCACGCAGAAAAGCAGAAGCACAATTTTCTTCTGCTGTTATAGCACGATTGATTCTATGGTTAACCTCTTTACCTGTGTAACCAAAATATGTGTATATTTTTTCACAATCACTTTGTAGAGGAACTGTTATTGTAAACAGCTTACCACCACCATGTCTGCCTGTTAACACTGACATCTGCTCTACTATTACACCAAAGTTAGTGCTTAAAAGCTCACAGGCTCTGCTTGCAACCGAATAGCTCTCGGTTGTAAAAACAAGCTCCTTTGGTGTAAACTTTCTGCAAAAAATCAACATACCATAGCACTCGGCTATGCTTTCGTTAATGTTTATATTTTCTGTTTTGCACAGCTCTTTTTTTGTATCTGCTGAAAAGGACATTTTTATTCTCCCGTTATGCCTTGGCTATATCTCTATGGTGCATAATTACTCTGTACCCATTCTCTACAAGGTGATTATAAAGCAGTATAGCAAAGGTTACACTACGATGATGACCACCTGTACAGCCTATTCCTATCGTAATCTGACTTTTTCCCTCTTTTTCATATAGTGGCAAGGAATACTCAACAAAATCTACTATTTTGTTATATAGAATTTTGCTTTCTTCGCTGTCCATTACAAAGTCACGCACTACCTTATCTACACCTGTTTTTGGTCTAAGCTCGTCAACGTAGTATGGATTTGGCAAGCAACGCACATCAAAAACTAAATCAGCCTCGTTAAGAATACCGTATTTAAAACCAAACGACATACAAGCAACTGTTATACCACGCTTTTCGTCATCTATAAACAGCTTAGAAACTCTTTCTTTAAGCTGTGTAGCACTTAAAAGCGAGCTGTCTATTACATAATCAGAACGCTCCTTAGTGTGGCGTAAAAGCTCTCTTTCAAGGGCAACTGCTGCACTTGTTGAACCATTACACGCATCTAGCAATGGGTGCTTTCTTCGTGTTTGCTTATAACGAGAAATAAGCACATCATTACTGCTATCTAAAAATAGCATTCTATATTTTGCACCCTCTACACCCATTCGTTGCAATGAGTTGTTAAGCTCCTTGTAGTCGGCTGAATCTCTTACGTTTGTAACAACAGCAACCTTGGACAGCTTAGGGTCTGATGAATTTTTGCTAAGATCGTAGAAGGTGGAAATCATAGACGGTGGAATATTATCTACACAATAATAGTTAATATCCTCTAGTGTATGTAGTGCACTTGATTTACCTGCACCTGATAGTCCCAAAATAATTAAAAAATCCAATTTTTACAACCTCGCTTTCGTTATACTGTTTTTATTAATATAAAATATAT
>JAXJJE010000052.1:0-9270 GCA_036298405.1 Acutalibacteraceae bacterium | reverse complement strand
TTAAGTTTTGGTTTGTGCGTGTCTTTGTGTGACTGCGTAAGCAGTCACACAAACTACAATTTATATAATTAAATAACTTCTTAATAAGGAGAATAAATATATGCTGTTAACAAAAGAACAACAGGCTATACTTGACGGCGAAAAAGGAGAAACCCTTGCTAAGGTTATGAAAACTCTGGTAATGTATGGTGATGCCTTTGAGGCTGAAAAGCTTGTGCCTATTACATCAAAATATAATCATCTTGTAACATCATTCGGTCTAAAGGTTATGGCACCTGTGTATGACCTTATGCAACAGCTGCTTGACGCTGGGGTTACATCAGAGCAGAAATTCTCGGTTGACCCACGACCAATCGACAAAAATGTGCCTGCTAATTTTTTGCAGAATTTAGTATTCAATAAATTTATGTATACAAAGCAGGATTTCTACGAGCAACAGCTTAATAAGCTTGGATTAATGAATAAAGATGCCTTTAGCTGTACCTGTTATTTAGATGAGGTTGGCAATAAGCCTAAAAAGGGCGATGTGCTTTCGTGGGCAGAATCAAGTGCAGTTGTATATGCAAACTCTGTGCTAGGTGCAAGGTGCAACCGTAATTCAGGTATTATTGACATAATGGGTTCAATAGTTGGCTATGTGCCTTATTTTGGACTTTTAACCGACGAGGGCAGAAAAGCCACATGGGTTGTAAAGGTTCAAACAACTAAAAAGCCAGAGGCACAGCTGTTAGGTTCTGCTATAGGTATGAAGGTAATGGAGGATGTACCTTATGTTGTTGGTCTTGATAAATGGCTTGGTGATACATTAACTGACTCAGCCTGTGCTTACCTAAAGGATTTTGGTGCAGCTACAGCCTCAAATGGTGCTGTAGGCTTGTATCATATCGAGAACCTGACTCCAGAGGCTGTAGAGCAGGGTAAGGGTCTGATAGCTGACGGAGCAAAGGAATATATTATTGACGATAAAGAGCTGGAAAGAGTTAAAAATGAATATCCAGTAATCTGGAAAAACCCAGAAGCAAAGCCAAAGCTTTGCTTTGTAGGCTGTCCACATCTGTCACTACAGCAGTTAAAGGATTGGACGGATAAAATAGAAGCAGAGCTAAAGAAAGGCAATAATAGTAAGGTTACTATTCCTACTGTTTTTACAGCTGCACCAAAGGTGCTTGAGTCATTTGAAAAAACAGAATATGCACCACGTCTAAAAGAAACAGGTGTTATAACCTCTTATATTTGTCCACTTATGTATATGAATAACCCACTTTGTAAAAAAATGCCGGTTATTACTTCGTCAAATAAACTGCGTACATATACAAGTGCAAGATATTATACCGACGCTGAAATTCTGCGTATAATCACAAATGGAGGTAAGTAATATGAAACAGTTTAAGGGAAGAGTAATTACACCTGGCGAGGTAACGGCAGAGGCTGTTGTTACAAAGCAGGGCTTTAACACACTTGCTTCATTTCAGATGGCATTACAGTTTGGCGATAAGGATGTAAAATGTGGTGACCAGAATAATGACGAGCTTCACGGTAAGCCACTTATAGGTAAAGCACTTTGCTTGCCACAGACTATAGGCTCTACAACTGGTGGACTTGTGCTTTATTGTGCCTGTGCAATGCAGAAAAATCCTGCCTGTATGCTGTTTGCAAATCCTATAGATTCTCTTGCTGCTGCCGGTGCAGTGCTTGCTGATGTTTGGGTAGACGGTGTTACAATGCCGGTTGTAGACTCACTAGGCGATGAGTTTTTAAGCTTTGTAAAAGACGGTATGACTATAACCGTTAAAGCTGATGGTGTTGTTGAAGTGGAATAATAATTTCTATTGAATTAATACTAAACACCATTTGAAAATGGCATATTTTGCACTGCACTTCATACTGCGTCCTCGTAAGGTGACAGCCCTGCTGTAGGTCAGTATTCGTGCAGCATAAAATCTGCTCGTAAATCCTTGTCCACTTTTTTAGTATTAGAACAGAAATAGTATAAATATAAAAGCACAGCTTATTGAGAATTTCATCAAAATAAGCTGTGCTTTTTGTATAGTTTTAAATATATACTGATTTAAAGTTTGCTATATAAAGTGTGGCAGAAAATAAATATGCTTTACATTGAGCACCAGCCACCATCAACCATAAGAACATCACCACTTACATAGCTTGAAGCGTCACTGGCTAAGAAACAAGCAGCCTCGGCGATTTGTTCAGGTGAGCCTGGTGCAGGAGAACAAGCAATAACGTTTTTAACTCTGCCATAGCCCTCCATATTAGGGTGTCCCATAGAAGTAGCTATCTCTGTTGAGATACCACCCGGTGCAATAGCGTTACAGCGAATACCCTGAGGCATATACATAAATGCTGTATTTTTAGTCATAGATGTAAGAGCAGCTTTTGATGCACAATAAATAACACCGGCACAAGTGTGATAAGCACCCTCAGAAACTACATTAATAATATTGCCTCCGTTGTTCTGTGCTGTGAAAATTTCTACAGCCTTACGCATTGCACACATTGGGCCATATAGATTAACCTTCATCACTCTTTCGTACATTTCGTCAGTAGCAGAACCAATAGGACTCATATCGTCCATGATTCCTGCATTGTTTACAAGAACATCAAGCTTACCAAATTCACTTACAGCAAGCTCAAGCATTTTTTCGTTGTCTTCAAGCTTGCTTACGTCACCTTGGCATACAACAATTTTACCCTTTGCATCAGCTAGTGATTCTGCAAGCTCGTCAAGGCGTTCTTTTCTTCTTGCAACAGCAACCACATTAGCACCCTCGTTTACAAAAAGTGTAACAATTGCACGCCCCATACCCGAAGATGCACCTGTTACAACAATTGATTTTCCAAGTAATCTCATATATATCACTCCTAACATAATATTGAAAAGATTTTAACATATTTAACATATATAGTCAATTAGAAAAAACAGAAATTAGTGCATATGCTGATTTATTGTAAAATCAATACAATTTATGTATAGAAAATTTTACATAATAATTATCAGCATACTTCAATAAGTTGTATTGACACATTTAGAGTTAATGTGATAAACTTAAATGTAATCGTGGTTATTGCTACAGATTAAATGTTTTTACACTCGTTAAGAGGGGGATTTTTTATGGGTGGTGTCAATACACCTTTAGATATAGCAGAAAGCACTATAAAATCAGGTGTTGATAAGGGTAATTTACCATTGATAAAAATGATTTTACTTGGAATTATGGCTGGTGCGTTTATTGCACTTGGTGGTGTGGCAAGTAATGTGGCTGTTCATGGTATTGCAGATGTAGGTCTGGCACGAACCTTAGCAGGTGCAATATTCCCAGTGGGGCTTATGCTGGTTGTATTTACAGGTAGCGAGCTGTTTACCGGTAATTGCCTTATGCTAACTGCTGTGCTTGATAAAAAGCTTAAAGTAATACAGATGATAAAAAACCTTGTGATTGTGTATTTTTCTAACCTTATAGGTGCATTGATTATTGATGTGCTTGTGTTTTTCTCGGGTCAGTTCAATTATTCAGCTGGTGGATTGGGTGCATATACAATAAAGGTAGCACTTGCAAAAACAACAATAGACCCATCAACAGCTATAGTAAGTGGTATTCTTTGTAATATTCTTGTGTGTCTTGCTATTATTATGGCTGGTGCTGCAAAGGATGTAACAGGCAAAATACTTGCTATATTCTTCCCGATATGGGCATTTGTAATATGTGGCTTTGAGCACTGTGTTGCTAATATGTTTTACATACCAGCAGGAATACTTGCTGCTACAAATTCAGATTATGTTCAAAAGGCAAACGAGCTTTACGGCATAACAGCCGAGCAATGCACAGCCTTAACACATTTTAACGGTATAGAATCCTTCCTGTTTGTTACAATAGGTAACATAATTGGTGGTATGATTTTTGTGGGACTTATCTACTATATGGCACACAAAAAGTTTTCAAAATAAAAAATTAATACGTGAGCATAATTAAGCACCATATCAACGCTAATTATAGGTTGATATGGTGCTTTTGTTTTGTGATAGATATTATATTATTCCTGCTCATCAAGTGTAAGCTCATAGGCAGGGAAAAGCTCTTCCATAAAGATTTTTACCTCTGGTAGATCGATTTGGTTTATTGCGTTCAGTGTTGATTGCTGAGCCTTTGCAAATTCACGGTTGCCCATAATAAGCTCCTCGGTGCATTTTATAAGTGCAGAAATTTTATCAGCAGCCTTTATATATTTCCATAGCTCTGTTTCGCTTTCGTTTGGGCATAGTATTGGTTGATATTCTTCGGCAATATCATCTGGTAGCATTTTTAAAAGCCTAAGTTGAGCCTGTTCTTCAATTTCTTTATAGGCGTTTTTGATTTTATCGTTATTATATTTAACTGGTGTTGGCAGGTCACCTGTGATTATTTCGCTTGCGTCGTGAAAGATAGCCAGTACAGCCAAACGCTCAGCAGATATATTTCCACCAAGTCTTTTATTATTTATAACACCAAGAGCGTGTGCTATTATTGCAACCTCAAGTGAATGTTCACTTAGTGTTTCGTTACGGGTGTTGTTCATAAGCCCCCAACGGTTAATGTATTTTATTCTGGACATCATCGCAAAAAAGCTGTGCATATTTTTTACCTCATTAAGTTAATATATATTATTTAAACTTATTTTACCTCCAAATATCTGTATTTACAAGTCTTAAATATCGTTTAATGCTTGTAATATCGCATACTGCTTAAATATATATATATAACATAAAGCGTACTTTGAATACTTATAAATTTGATAATTTAGAAAAAATTAATGGAACATATTGACAAAATATGATGAATAGAGTATTATATTAGCAGGTTAGCTAGTGCTAACCGTTATTTTGAAGGTGTAGTTAGTTTATACTAATCTCATTTATAATAGAAATTACAAAGCTTATTAAAATTCAGTAGTTTTGAATAAGGAGGATAAGCGTATGAAAACATTAAAGCAAGTAAAAATAGGTCAATCAGCAAAGGTTGTTAAGCTTCACGGTGAAGGTGCTTTAAGACGAAGAATAATGGATATGGGACTAACAAAGGGTGTAGAGGTTTATGTGCGTAAGGTAGCACCACTAGGTGACCCTATAGAGATTACATTAAGAGGCTACGAGCTTTCACTTCGTAAGGCAGATGCCGAAATGGTAGAGGTAGAGTAAGCCTTAGATGATTTCCACTTTATAATAGTGGTTTACAGGGGAGAAATCCCCGATTTTTGTCATAGAGAGTTAGCTAAGACTAATTTAGAAAGAGAGGATTAAAATATGGGAATAAAAATTGCATTAGCAGGTAACCCTAACTGTGGTAAAACAACTCTGTTTAATGCTCTTACAGGCTCTAACCAGTATGTAGGTAACTGGCCTGGAGTAACAGTAGAGAAAAAAGAAGGCAAAATGAAAAATCACGATGATGTTATACTTACAGATTTGCCTGGTATTTACTCACTTTCTCCTTATACTCTTGAGGAGGTTGTAGCAAGAAATTACCTTATAGACGAAAAGCCAGATGCAATTTTAAACATTGTAGACGGTACAAACCTAGAGAGAAATTTATATTTAACAACACAGCTTACAGAGATTGGTATTCCTGTGGTTGTTGCCATTAATATGATGGATGTTGTAAAAAAGAATGGTGACGAGATTAACATAGAAAAGCTGTCAAAAAAGCTTGGCTGTAAGGTGGTAGAGATTTCTGCACTAAAGCTTACAGGTATTAACGAGGCTGCCGAGCTTGCAATTGAAGCTGCAAAAAGCACACATACTATACCTATGCATACCTTTGACGGTGTAGTTGAACATGCACTTGCTCATATTGAAGAGCGTTGCTTGCACGATATGCCCGAGGAGCAACAGCGTTGGTATGCAGTAAAGCTGTTTGAACGTGACGAGAGAGTACTTGAAAAGCTAAAACTGGAAAAATCAATAATAGAGCATATCGAAAAGGATATTAAGGCAGCAGAATCAGAATGTGATGACGATGCCGAAAGTATTATTATTAATGCAAGATATGTCTATATTACTTCAGTAATAAAAGAATGCTATAAAAGGAAAAACGAGGGTAAGCTTACTACATCAGATAAAATCGACAGAATAGTTACAAACCGAATTGCAGCTTTGCCGATTTTTGCAGTTATAATGTTTTTGGTGTATTACATATCTGTTTCTACTGTTGGTACAATCGCTACAGATTGGGCTAACGATGGATTATTTGGTGATGGCTGGTATTTATTTGGAATTGGCAGAGAAAATTATGATAATGCTACTGCTGAATACGAGCTTGAATCAGAGAAAATCGGTGTGTATCTTGAAGCTGCCGAGCTTGCAAAATTAGATACCACAGCTATCAGCGAAGCTATGAAATCAGAAAAGCCTGACCAAGCTGTTATAAATTCCTTTGTAGCACAGGCACAGGCTAAAAATGTTACAGGTGTGCTAGAGGTAAGAGATGATGAAGGAGTAATTGAAGAAAAGCTTTTTGTTGACTCATCAGCATTTGTAACAGCTGTAAATACAGAAGAACCACAGCCTAATGACTTTGGTGTGTGGATTAAGGGTATTCCAACCTATGTTGATACACTGCTAAAAAATATGAATTGTGCAGATTGGCTTCATGGCTTGATTATGAATGGCATAGTAGGTGGTGTAGGTGCAGTGCTTGGCTTTGTGCCACAAATGCTTGTGCTATTCCTAATGCTTGCGTTTTTAGAGTCCTGTGGTTATATGTCAAGAATCGCCTTTGTAATGGACAGAGTGTTCTGCAAGTTTGGTTTGTCTGGTAAATCATTTATACCAATGCTTGTTGGTGTTGGCTGTGGTGTTCCGGGTGTAATGGCATCAAGAACAATCGAAAACGAGCGTGACCGTAGAATGACTATTATTACCACAACCTTTATGCCTTGTGGTGCAAAAATGCCTATTGTTGCACTTATTGCAGGTGCGTTATTTGGTGGTGCTTGGTGGGTAGCAGCAAGTGCTTACTTTATGGGTGTTGGTGCAATTATTATTTCTGGTCTTATCCTAAAGAAAACAAAAATATTTGCAGGTGATCCAGCACCATTTGTAATGGAGCTACCTGCTTATCATATGCCTACGATTTCAAGTCTGCTTAGAGTAACATGGGAGAGAGGCTGGTCATTTATTAAAAAGGCAGGTACAATTATTTTGCTATCATCAATTTTACTGTGGTTCTTGCAGGCGTTTGGTGTAGAAAATGGCTCATTCGGTATGGTTGATGACCTTAATAATTCTATACTTGCTGTTATTGGTGGTGCAATTTCTTGGATATTTATCCCTCTTGGTTGGGGTAACTGGCAAAGTGCAGTGGCTACAATTACAGGCTTGATTGCAAAGGAAAATGTAGTTTCTACCTTTGGCGTACTATTTGGTGGCTTTGATGAGGTTGCCGAAAACGGTTGGCAGGTATGGGAAAATATGCGTGCAGTATTTACACCTGTAGCAGCGTATTCGTTCCTTGTGTTCAATCTGCTATGTGCACCTTGCTTTGCTGCAATCGGAGCTATCAAAAGAGAAATGAACAACACAAAGTGGACGTTATTTGCAGTCGGATATCAAACTGCTTTTGCTTATGCAGTATCGTTTATAATTTACCAGCTAGGTACATTATTCACAGTGGGTGTTACCTCTGTATTTAGTGTGGTTGGTGCAGTAATAGCATTTGTGTTGATTGCTTTTATATTATTTATGATGTTCAGACCATACAAAGAAGCTACAAAGCTTACAAAGAAAATTTAAACTAATGGGAGGATAATAAAGTGTTTGATTGGCTTGTGAATAATTCGGGCACAATAATTATTGCGTTAGTTTTGGCAGTTATTGTGGCACTTATAATTATACGAATGATTAAAAACAAGAAAAACGGCAAGCTCGGCTGTGGCTGTGGCTGTTCAAGCTGTGCTATGAAGGACGCCTGCCATGCTGATAGAAAGCAGTAAAATATTGAAAAGCAAATATTGAAAAACTGAAAATAAAGAGCTAAAAGTGCAATCAAGACCAATATACTTGTTTGCACTTTTGTTTTAGTATTGTTTAAAAATATTTACACCCAAATATCATTGTGGTATGATGAAATAAAATGGGGTGTAATATATGAAGATAAAAGCTGTTATCTCTGCAATTATAGGTTTCTTTTTTGGATTAACTGGTTATCTTGTTTTGATTTTTTGTAACATATAACAACCTTTTAAACTTTCTGTAGAATGTGGCTTGCTATTTGCTATTTTACTTTTCCTTACTTTTGTTGTTAATGAAACGGTTATGGACAAAAGATATGCTAAGTTTGAAAAGGAGATTACTTCTCCAGTATTCTATAAAACTAATGGTAATTTCTATTTGGACGATAATATTAAAAATGGTAATATTTATTTTTGCGAGGATGGTATTGTTTGTGTATGCTTAGATGAAAAGCCATATACACTCGATGAAATATTACTAAGAAATATCGACCACTTACGTTATACCTCTACACAGCTTAGTATTTTTACCGATGACGAAAGGGTTTATGTAATTACCTTGCCAAGAATAAACGAAATAATTGATTTATTGGTTAAAAAAGGTTGGATTGCAACGAATTGATTGGCAATAGGCAAACCTTCCAAAAGCTTACATAGCTGTATTACATTTCTATCAAAAATTTCAATTAAAAATTGACAATAATTCTTACAAGTGGTATAGTATAAAGTAAGATTATTGACTGTTTGCATAAAAGTATGTCACTTTTTAAGGTAGTTCTTTTTTGTAAATTGGTAAATTATAATTATATTATTAATATATATATTTAGGAGGACTTTATTGTGAAAAAGTATAAAGTTGGTATTATCGGTGCTACAGGTATGGTAGGTCAGAGATTTGCTCTGCTACTAGAGAATCATCCTTGGTTTGATGTTGTGGCTCTTGCTGCAAGTAAACGTTCAGCCGGTAAAACATATAAAGAGGCAGTTGGTGCAAAATGGGCTATGACAACTCCAATTCCAGAGAAATATGCAGATATGGTTGTAATGGATGCATCTGAGGTTGAGAGCGTAGCTGCACTTGTTGATTTTGTTTTCTGTGCAGTAGATATGAAGAAGGACGAAATCAAGGCTCTTGAAGAAGCTTATGCTAAAGCAGAGTGTCCTGTAATGTCAAACAACAGTGCACACAGACACACACCAGACGTACCTATGATTATTCCAGAAATCAATGCTGACCACGCAAAGATTATTCCATCACAGAGAAAGCGT
>JAXJJE010000051.1:0-7411 GCA_036298405.1 Acutalibacteraceae bacterium | reverse complement strand
CAATATCCATTAGTTACTGCCAAGTGCTGATTTTAGCTCGTCTGCCTTGTCAAGCTTCTCCCATGCAACATCTAGGTCTTCTCTACCCATATGACCATAAGCAGCTGTTGGCTGATACTTTGTGTGACGTAGGTTAAGGTTCTCGATAATAGCAGCTGGACGCAAATCGAACACCTTATTTACAGCGTTTGCAAGCTCTTCGTTAGTATACTGTGATGTGCCGAATGAATCAACAAAAACAGATACAGGCTTAGCAACACCAATTGCATAAGCAAGCTGAACCTCGCACTTTTTAGCAATGCCAGCACCTACTACATTCTTTGCAACATATCTTGCTGCGTATGCTGCACTACGGTCTACCTTTGTTGGGTCTTTACCACTGAATGCACCACCACCGTGTCTTGCAAAGCCACCATATGTATCAACAATAATCTTTCTGCCTGTTAAGCCACTATCACCTACAGGGCCACCAATAACAAATCTGCCTGTTGGATTTATAAACAGCTTTGTTTGCTCGTCTATTAAATCAGCAGGGATAATTGCATCAATTACATATTCCTTGATATCCTTGCGAATCTGCTCCAGTGTAACAGACTCGTCGTGCTGTGTTGATACAACGATTGTATCAATTCTTACGATTTCATCATCGTTATACTCTACTGTTACCTGAGTTTTACCGTCTGGTCTTAGATAAGCCAATGTACCATTTTTACGAACAGCTGTAAGCTGTTTAGCAAGCTTGTGTGCATAAGAAATAGCAGCAGGCATAAGCTCTGGTGTTTCATCACAAGCATAGCCAAACATCATACCCTGGTCACCAGCACCAATCTGGTTGTAAGCGTCCTGCTCACCGTCTTTAAGCTCAAAGCTTTCGTTTACACCCATAGCAATATCAGCAGACTGAGCGTCTAGTGATGTTAAAACAGCACAGTTGTTACCGTCAAAGCCACATTCACTATTGTCGTAGCCGATACCCTTAATAACATCTCTTGCTATTGCAGTAATATCTACTGTGGCGTTAGTTGTAATTTCGCCCATTATATGAACCATACCTGTTGTAACAGTTGTTTCGCAGGCAACGTGAGAATTCTCGTCCTGTGCAAGTACAGCGTCAAGCACTGCGTCTGAAATCTGGTCGCAAACCTTGTCTGGATGACCTTCAGTTACTGACTCTGATGTAAAAAAGTGTTTAACCATAATTTTTTCTTCCTTTCGTTTTTCTAAATATTTTAAATTCTAATAAATATAGTTTATTTGCTTGCATTTTTACAGCTTATCAAAATATGAGTTGGTGCAAATATAATTGCAGAAATTATAAGCAATACTGAGTGACTAATAAAACCACTGAATAAAAACACCAGCGATGGTAATACAGACAATGAAATTGCTTTGAACATATTTTCCTTTTTAAAGCATATTGCCCATATAACACAATAGGCTAACACAAGGCAGGCATTAATTATAAGATATAACGCAAATGCTTCATCTGACAAAAAACCAAAGCCTGTATTTGGGATATTGAAAATCATAAAGCACATACAGCCATATCTGCCAATCTGCTCAAGAAGCTCGACAATTTTGTTTTTAAATTTATTTTCAAATTTATCCTTGCATTTTATAGCAAAAATAATATTTGGTACCATAATTATAAGTACAAAAAACATACCGAACAGATTAAGCCATTCCACAGTAATCACTCCTTTTATACAAAACAACGCACAAAAAAGCCCCTCGGTATACCGAAAGGCTCTCAATAAAATCTCATCTTTCGGGTTAACCGCAGGATTTAGCACCTTACAAACGCAGGTTGCCGGACTTCACAGGGCCTGTCCCTCAGTCACTCTTGATAAGTTGGTAGCTTATTTAGTTCGATAATAATTATACATAACACAACTTTTTTTGTCAATAAAAAACAGGGTTTTCTATATTTTTACAAATAAGACAATTTTATAGCAAAGCAAATTGTACAGTTTTATACTACTTCTATTTTTATAGAAATACTATCATTGTGGCTTTATTGTAACAAACGAAACCTCTGGAAAATTATTCAATCTTACAAAGCGTTCATCTTGCCCTAAGCCTGCTGTTACCAGCATATGGTATGGGTTTTTGTTTTCTTTGTCTACATAATAAAGACCCTTTGAATATTCTGGAAAGAAGCCCTGCTGAGGTGCATACATAGCACTACCATTTATTCCTCTTATAAGTCCACCATGTGTATGTCCACTTAGCATAAGGTCAAAATCATACTCATAGTAAAGGTCTCTTCCAAAAAACCATTGGCTGTACTCTGGGTAGTGACACAACAGAAGTCTTAACGTATCGTTTTCACATAGCTCCTTGGCAAGTGCTGTATATTCAGGATTTTCAACATCTCCAAAGCTATATGACGAAAGACCCAGTAGAGTAATATCGTTACCGTTTATATTTACTCTGTCAACCTTATCGTCAAGTACAACAATACCTGCTTCTTCAACAGTTTTTATGTAATTATCATAATCAGAAAACAGCTTGTCAGTATTACCGATACAATAATAGGTTGGTGCAATATCAGGTAGTGAAGTAATAGCGTTCAGGGTGTTTTCAGCATTATCTGTATTACCGTCTATCATATCCCCCACTACAGCTATTAGGTCAGGCTCACCTGACTTTATTTTTTCTGAAATTACTTTATTCTTGTTAAAAAAATTCATATTGTGTAAATCGCTTATTACTGCAATTTTAACTTCATTTGTAACTCTGTCGCTTTCTAATGTATATTCGCTGGTGGTAATTATATATTGGTTTGCTATTACAAACAAAGCTACTATCAGTATAACCCCTATAATACTGCCAAGCACTATCAGTATCACCTTTTTAGCAGGAGATTTCATATCAAACACCCCATTATACCTTTTTTAGTTTTATTTTATTATACATACCAAGAAAAAACATAATCCATTACCCATATAAAATTAACAACGAATCCTGTTATAAAATATACGGTTGTTTTCTTTGTGTTTTTCTTTTTTTAATTAAATTATACACAAGATTAAACACAAGCAACAAAATCATTATTACTGATATTGTTTGTCCGATTCTGTGCTGAAAATACCAGCCAAAATAACGATGCATAAATTCAGTAATCATACACTGAGTATCATACGATATAGGCAAAATAGGCTTTGAACCCAATGTTGATAATAACCACAGCAATGTATTAATTATTCCAACTATACATATAACTATATTCGTTTTATGTGCACCTCGATTTTTGTTAACTGTATGATAATAATATACTACTTCAACAGATAAATCAATATTTTTCATAATATGTGTGTCACTTAAAGCACCATATAATAAAAATAGTTGTTAAGAAATCACTATTATGATATACTATAAACAGGTATATACATTTTTACAACAAACAAAAGTGAGGTATTTTTATGCTTAACATAGGTTGTCATTTGTCTGCCTCTAAGGGATACTTGCATATGGCAAAAGAGGCTGTTTCTATAAATGCAAACACATTTCAGTTTTTTACACGAAATCCAAGAGGCTTTAAGGCTAAGGATATTGACCTTAAGGATATTGAAAAATTTTTAGAATATATAAGCGATAAGAGCTTTGCACCCATTGTTGCTCATGCACCATACACACTTAACGCTTGCTCGGCTGACCCTAAAATCCGTGAGCTTGCTAAAGCCACAATGGAAGACGACATCAAGCGTATGGAGCTTATTCCTAACAACTACTACAACTTCCATCCTGGTAGTCACGTAAAGCAGGGTGTTGAGATTGGTATTGATTACATTGTAGAAATGCTTAACAGCATACTACAGCCACAGCAAACCACAAAGGTTTTACTAGAAACAATGGCTGGCAAGGGTAGCGAGGTTGGCAGAAGCTTTGAAGAAATCAAGACTATATTAGACAGAGTAGAGCTTAACGACAAAATGGGTGTGTGTCTGGATACCTGCCATATATGGGACGCTGGCTATGATGTGGTTAACAAGCTTGATGAGGTTATTGACGAGTTTGACAGAGTAATCGGCTTAGACAAGCTGTATGCTATTCATCTGAACGACAGCAAAAACGCCTTTGATAGCCACAAGGACCGTCACGAAACAATCGGAAATGGTAATCTGGGCATAGATGCAATAGCAAGAATTATCAACCACCCACAGCTTAAGCACCTACCTTTTGAGCTGGAAACACCAAACGACCTAGAGGGCTATGCAAAAGAAATTGCTCTTTTAAGAGGCCTTTACAACGAATAATTTATACTGCCTCTGTTCTGCACAAAGACTAACACCTTGCAAATACAAGCTATAAAGTCAGGTGAAAAGCTACATCTTTCAGAACAGAAATAGTACTAAAGCAAAAATTCTTAACAAAACAGGACTGATAACTATGAAAAAGAATTGTGCTGTATGCAAAGACAAAGCAAGTATTCTTACAAGAATAAGACTTAATGATGGTTTTTTATGTAATGATTGTGCCAAAAAGTGCAGTGAGCATTTAGAGGACTATGACGAAATTACTGCTGACGAAATAAAAAAGCACCTTGAATATCGCAAACGAAATAAAAACAGTAAAATGCTTAACGAATTTAATCCTACACTTACTCTTGGAGAATACGAAATTTTAAAAATAGATGAAAAGCATAACACTTGGTTACTTGACACAGGTAAGCATTTAAAAAACGAAAATCCAGATATTTTCTATCTATCGCAGATAACTGATGTTATATCTGTTAGAAAAAAGGAGCTTTTAAACCAATATAATGAGAAAAAAAGTGCCACCAACAATCGTTTGATAAAATTCTTTAACAGAAAAAATTTGTGGCCACTTTACGGATATTGGTTTTATGTAGTTATTAAAGTAAACCACCCTTGCTTTTCTGAAATTAATATGAGGATTAATAAATTTATTATTAATGAAACAAACCAGACTCAATATCTTTCTTGTGTAAGATACGCACAGGATATTGTTGATGTTGTAACTGAGTTTTCAGAAGCTAGTAAAAAGCAGGAGCAACAAGGTTAATTTTAAAATAAAATTGTAGTTTGGCAGGGGCTTTGCCCCTGCACCCCAAAAGCCTTTAAAAAGGCTTTACCCAAACTTTAAGTTTTGGTTTGTGCGAATTTTTAAAGTTCCCGATAAACTACAATTTATCAATTAATAATATTCGGAGTGTATTTATATGGTAGAAAATTTAACACAGCTAAAGGATATATGCAGTAGCTGTCAAAAATGTGAGCTTGGAAAAACACGCACTAATCTTGTTTTTGGTGTAGGTGTTGAAGATGCCGAGGTTATGTTTATTGGTGAAGGCCCTGGCGAAAACGAGGATTTACAGGGTGAACCATTTGTTGGCAGAGGTGGACAGCTGCTTGATAAAATGCTTAATGCTATTGATTTAGACAGACATAAAAATATTTATATAGCCAATATGGTAAAATGCAGACCACCAAAAAACCGTGACCCATTGCCAGAGGAGCAGGAGCAATGCATTAACTGGCTGAGAAATCAGTTTAAAATTATCAAGCCTAAAATAATTGTCTGCCTTGGCAGGGTTGCTGCTACAAGGCTTATAAAAAGCGATATGAAAATTACAAAGGAGCATGGTATTTTCTTTGAGAAAAACGGAGTAATTATGATGGCTACCCTGCACCCTGCTGCTTTACTTCGTAACCCTAACAACAAGCCAGGGGCTTTTGAGGATTTCCAGAAGCTACGAGAGAAAATCAAAGAGGTTTGCACTCATACATATACAGATAACGAATTATCTAATTAATTTTCTCGCTTGATATATATCAACACTTTACATTTTCCCGATAATAAATTATAATAAGTAATAATGACTATTTTTAAGGATTGGTAAAATTATGGTACAATTTGAAGAATTAAGGCTTGATCTTGAACGCACAAAGCCTGAAATAGACGACCTTGCTGACGCTCTTGGCTTAAAAGCAATGGAGTCTGAAATTCAACAGCTAGAAAACAGAGCAACCGAGCCTGGATTTTGGGACGATATGGAAAAATCTCAGGTTATTCTACAGCGTACAAGTGCCTTAAAAAACAAGGTAGAGGGCTATAACAGCCTTGTAGCAAAATACGAGGACGCACTGGCGTTGATTGAGCTTGCAAACGAGGACGAGGATTTATCTTTACTTGAGGAGGCTCAAAGCGAGGTTGACGCAATAAAAGAAAGCCTTGAAAAGCAACGTTTACAAACACTGCTAACAGGCGAATACGACAGCAAAAACGCTATTCTTACTTTCCACGCTGGTTCAGGTGGTACAGAGGCTCAGGACTGGGCAGAAATGCTTTATCGTATGTATAACCGTTGGGCAGAAAAAATGGGCTTTAAGGTTAAAACACTTGACTATCTTGATGGTGACGAAGCAGGCTTAAAGAGTGCTGTAATTCTTATTGAGGGCTTAAACGCTTATGGTTACCTGAAAAGTGAAGCAGGTGTACACCGTCTAGTAAGAGTTTCTCCATTTGACTCATCTGGTAGAAGACACACATCATTCTCTTCTCTTGAGGTTATGCCAGAAATTGACGATAACATTCAGGTAGACATCAACCCAGAGGATATTAAAATGGACGTTTACCGTGCAAGTGGTGCAGGTGGTCAGAAGGTAAATAAGACCTCATCAGCTGTAAGACTAACACATATTCCTACAGGCATTGTTGTTGCTTGTCAGGTAGAGCGTAGCCAGCACCAGAACCGTGAGGTTGCTATGAAAATGCTTATGTCAAAGCTTATGGAAATTAAAGAGCGTGAGCATTTAGACAAGATTGAGGACATCAAGGGTGTACAAAAGGAAATCACATGGGGATCACAGATTCGCTCATATGTATTTATGCCTTACACACTTGTAAAGGACCACCGTACAAGCTTCGAAACTGGTAACATAAGTGCTGTAATGGACGGTGAAATTGACAGCTTTATCAACGCTTACCTAAAAGCACTAAGCCAAAACACACTTGAAAATAATAATTCAGATATATAAAGCTTTAAAAGCAAGCAGTTGTTTATTGCAACAGCTTGCTTTTTTCTTTACTTTATAATCTTGAGCTATCCTTGCTGTTATGATACAATAAACTCATACGGAGGGAATATATATGGAAAATATTATTTCAGATACAAAAATATTTCATATTAACAAAAGCAAGGCTGAAAATTTTGCAGACAGTATCATGTACTATGACAAATACGGTAAACCACA
Source organism: Acutalibacteraceae bacterium (assembly GCA_036298405.1). Classification (GTDB taxonomy): domain Bacteria; phylum Bacillota; class Clostridia; order Oscillospirales; family Acutalibacteraceae; genus CAG-964. The sequence goes on along the minus strand of JAXJJE010000051.1, from coordinate 191 downwards.
GCAAATCGACTTAGATATATGTGCAAAAAACTACCAGCAAGAGCATAACAGAACCTCTGCTATATGCATTGGTGAAAGAGATATAACAAAAGGCTATTTTCAAAAATCAAGTAAAAAAATAGTTGAATATATTACAAAGTTCTATTGTGATTTAACTGCAACAGAACTTATAGTTCCAACAAATAAAACTT
>JAXJJE010000050.1:0-3147 GCA_036298405.1 Acutalibacteraceae bacterium | reverse complement strand
TTAAGTTTTGGTTTGTGCGTGTCTTTGTGTGACTGCTTCGCAGTCACACAAACTACAATTTATGCGTAGCTTTTTTGCATCAAAACTACAAAAGGAGCCTGTAATCATAAAATTACAAGCTCCTAAAAATTCAATTATTGATTTATTTCCAGCAATGCCTCTGCTTTTTTAACCTCTTCTTCCGAAGGAGGTCTTACATCAGCAAGTGGATAAGGTATATTAAGCTCTTTCCACTTTAAAGCACCTAAGCTGTGGTATGGTAAAATTTCTACTTTTTCAACAGTTTTAAGTGTTTTTATAAAGCGGTTAATGTCTTTTAATCCCTGTTCGTCATCTGTAAGATTTGGCACTAAAACATGTCTTATCCACATAGACTTACCATGGTCAGACAAATACTTAGCCATTTCAAGAATATTTTCATTTCCGTGTGCGGTTAAAGCTTTATGCTTTTCGGAATCGAATTCTTTAATGTCAAGCATTACAAGGTCGGTGTATTCCATAAGCTTATCAAACTTCTCTAAAAACTCCGGAGTGTTTTTAAATGGTTGCCCACATGTGTCCAGCGTAGTGTGTACATTACGCTCTTTGGCACAGCGAAAAAGCTCTGTTACAAAATCCATCTGTAATAGTGGCTCGCCACCACTTACTGTAATACCACCGTCTTTACCCCAATAGGTGCGGTAACGCCAGGCATTGTTGAACAACGCCTTAGCATCCCATTCCTCTCCGTTTGTCATAGACCATGTTTCTGGATTGTGACAATACTGACATCTCATATGACAGCCTTGAAGAAATACCACATATCTAACGCCTGGTCCGTCTACTAATCCAAAGGTTTCCAGTGAACGAACCATGCCTTTTATATTACATGCTTGCATGGCAAGTACGAGAAATTACATCCATCTGCTGCTCTTTTGTTAGGTCGATAAACTTAACAGCATAACCAGATACACGAATTGTAAAGTTAGCATACTCTTCCTTCTCTGGGTGCTCCATAGCATCGATTAGCTTCTCTACACCAAATACATTAACATTTAGGTGATGTGCATCCTGTGCAAAGTAACCATCAAGTACCTGAACAAGCTTATCTGTCTGTTCAGCCTCGTTGTGACCAAGAGCTGATGGGCTGATTGTCTGAGTATTTGAAATACCATCTAGTGCCCAGTGATATGGTAGCTTAGCAACTGAGTTTAGTGAAGCTAGTAGACCATTCATCTCTGCACCGTAGCTTGGGTTAGCACCAGGTGATAGAGGAGCACCAGCCTTACGACCGTTAGGCATTGAGCCTGTAGCCTTACCATATACAACGTTTGATGTAATTGTTAGGATTGAAGTTGTAGGCTCTGAATCACGGTATGTGTGGTGCTTCTTAATCTTCTCGATGAATGTCTTTAGTAGCCATACAGCGATATCGTCAGCACGATCATCATCATTACCATATTTAGGGAAGTCACCCTCTGTTTCAAAGTCAACAACAATACCTGTTTCATCACGAACAGTCTTAACCTTTGCGTACTTAATAGCACTTAGTGAGTCAACAACGTGTGAGAAACCAGCGATACCTGTTGCGAATGTACGACGAACATCTGTATCGATAAGAGCCATCTCAGCAGCCTCATAATAATACTTGTCGTGCATATAGTGAATTAGATTTAGTACATTTACATATAGACCAGCTAACCACTCTAGCATCATATCGTACTTAGCCATAACCTCATCATAGTCTAGGTACTCGCTAGTGATTGGAGAATAAGCCGGACCACACTGCTCACGAGTCTTAACATCTACACCACCATTGATAGCGTATAGAAGACACTTAGCAAGGTTAGCTCTAGCACCGAAGAACTGAATCTCTTTACCAGTCTGTGTAGCAGATACACAGCAGCAGATTGAGTAATCGTCGCCCCATACTGGCTTCATTACATCATCGTTCTCGTACTGAACTGAGCTTGTTCTGATTGAAATCTGAGCAGCATACTTCTTGAAGTTTTCTGGATGAGCTGGTGAGTAAAGGACTGTTAGGTTTGGCTCTGGTGAAGGACCCATATTCTCTAGTGTACGTAGGAAACGGTAGTCTGTCTTTGTTACCATTGAACGACCATCAACGCCAATACCACCTACCTCTAGTGTAGCCCATACTGGGTCACCTGAGAATAGCTCATTATATGATGGAATTCTTGCGAACTTAACCATACGGAACTTCATAACCATATGGTCGATAATCTCCTGAGCCTGTGACTCAGTTAGAACACCAAGATCCATATCTCTCTTAATATAAATATCTAGGAATGTTGAAATTCTACCAACACTCATTGCAGCACCGTTCTGTGTCTTGATAGCAGCTAGGTAACCGAAGTATAGCCACTGAGCAGCCTCATATGCATTCTTAGCAGGCTCAGAAATATCAAAACCATAAATCTTAGCCATTTCCTTCATACCCTTTAGGGCAGCAATCTGCATTGAGATTTCCTCACGCTGACGGATAATGTTGTCTACCATTGTGCCATCGCCACAGTTTTCGAAATCCTTCTTCTTCTCTTCAATTAGGAAGTCGATACCATATAGAGCAACTCTACGGTAGTCACCAACGATTCTACCACGACCATATGTATCAGGAAGACCTGTAATGATATGGTTGTGACGAGCAAGCTTCATCTCTTTAGTATAAGCATCAAATACACCCTGGTTATGTGTACGAGAATATTCTGTGAAAATTTTGCTTAGCTCTGGGTTTGGTGTGTAGCCGTTTGTAGTACAAGCCTGTACAGCCATTTTAATACCACCAAATGGCATAAATGCACGCTTTAGAGGCTTATCTGTCTGTAGACCAACAACCTTCTCTAAATCCTTAGTAGCCTCGCTGATATATCCAGGACCATAAGCTGTTAAACCAGTAACAACCTCTGTTTCCATATCAAGAACGCCACCATTAGCACGCTCTTCTTTCTGTAAACCCTGTAGGATACCCCACAATTTATCTGTTGCCTCTGTTGGGCCAACAAGGAATTCTGAATCACCATCATATGGTGTGTAATTCTTCTGAATAAAGTCACGAACATTAACTTCTTCTTTCCAAATGCGGCCTTCAGGAGGAAACGCAGCTTTGTCCACAGGGATTGCGGCTTATAAAGGGCTTGCCATGTGGTC
>JAXJJE010000049.1:0-5731 GCA_036298405.1 Acutalibacteraceae bacterium | reverse complement strand
ATGGATTTTGCCGTTAAAATTATAAAGCTTTGTGAAACGATTAAAGGTCATTATTCACTTGTTAATCAACTGGAACGTTCAGCAACCTCAATTGGTGCTAATATACATGAAGCAAATTATGCTCACGGAAAGCTTGATTTTATTGCCAAATTGCAAATCGCTCTTAAAGAATGCTACGAAACTGAATATTGGATTGAATTGTTTGTGAAATCGGATTTAATTAATAGAGAGATAGCGAAAGATATATATAACCAGTGTGGGACTATCCGTCGCATTTTAATTGCGTCTATCAACACTGCAAAGGAGAATAATAAATGAGAAAAATATTCCTTGTTTTGTTTGTGTCGATGGTCATTTTATGTGGTTGCACAAATACAGATTATAAAACACAAATATTTTCTATGGTTGAAGAAAATACTGAAATCTTAAGTGCCTATGTGATAGAAAATGATTCTATCGGTGATATTACAGAAGAGTTTTCAAAACTGAATATTCAGGAAATTGAAATTACTGATGAGATAATCGTGTTTGAGATGTACTATACAGGTCTTTTTGATGGTGGTGTTGAATATGGCTTTTATTACTCTGAAAAGGGTAATAAATTAAATAAACAAGCGAGTTCTAACGACTATATGGTTATAGAAGAAATATCGGATAATTGGTATTATTATGAGTGGCACAATGGATAAACAGATATTACTAAGGTAGTATCTGTTTTCTTTTTTTAGTGCCTTCAAGCTACAGAAATAGCGAAATAATTCACGTGTAGCTGATTGTTCGTTGTTTATGAGTAACATGAAAGTATATAATTGAAAAAATATTATACTTTGTGTTATAATCGCTTTGATAAAATTAGAGTAAATAATTCAATTTTAAATATACTATCTTATAGAAAGGAGAAGCTGAATGCAGGATAAAATCAGAGAGCTAAGAGCAAAGGCGTTGTCGTTGCCACTTTCTCCTGGTGTGTATATAATGCGTGACAAAAGTAAGAAAATTATATACATCGGCAAGGCTAAGGCACTTAAAAACCGTGTAAGCCAGTATTTTGGCTCTACTGCTAACCATACCGAAAAGGTAATTAAAATGGTTGAAAATGTTGATACCTTTGATTATATCGTCACAGATAGCGAATTTGAAGCACTTGTGCTTGAGTGTAGCCTTATAAAGCAACATTCTCCACGCTATAACATTCTTCTTAAAGATGACAAGGGCTATAGCTATATTAAGGTAACTAACGAGCAATGGCCAAGAATAAAAGCTGTAAAGCAGATTGAAAACGACGGTGCTGAATATATAGGCCCTTATATGAGTGGCTATTATGTGAAAAATGCTGTTGACCAGGCAACAAAGATTTTTAAATTGCCAGTATGTGGAAAAAAATTCCCACAGGATATAGGCAAGGGCAGACCCTGCCTTAATTACCATATAAAGCTGTGTAATGCTCCTTGTGCCGGTAAAATAAAGCACAAGGACTATATAGAGAATGTAAAGGACGCTATTGAATTTTTAAAGGGTGGCAGTACATTAGACCTTAAAAAAATGACGGAAGAAATGAACGAGGCAGCAGAGAATTTAGAGTTTGAGCGTGCTGCTAGAATCCGTGACAGAATAAGTGCTGTTAAAAGAATGGCAGACAGCCAAAAGGTTGTATCCTCAAGGGTAGAGGAGCAGGATGTAATTGCAGTAGTAACCGAAGGCCCAAGAGGTTGCTTTGAGGTGTTTAAATATCGTAATGGCTCACTTTATGACAGAGAGCATTTTGTTATTTATGATATAGACGATTTACCACAGGCTAGAAGTGAATTTATAACCAGCTATTATTATTCAAGAGATACTGTGCCACCACGCATAACTGTAGATGGTGATGTAAACGACACAGAGCTTCTACAGCAATGGCTAACACAAAAGCGTGGTAAAAAGGTTAGCATAGTAAAGCCACAAAAGGGTGACCAGCTAAAGCTTGTTGAAATGTGTAAAAATAATGCAGCCGAGCATCTGGCACATTTAAGAGGTAATGTGGGTAAGGATACAATGGCACTTAATATGCTTGGTGAGCTTTTAGGGCTTAAAGCATTGCCAAGATATATAGAGTCGTATGATATATCAAACCAAAACGGTACTGCAAATGTATGTGGTATGGTGGTGTTTGAGGACGGCAAGCCACTTAAAAGTGCCTATAGAAAATTCGAGATAAAAAGCTTTATAGGTCAGGATGATTATGGCTCTATGGCAGAGGTTATAGAAAGACGACTTAATGAATACGAAAAGCATAAAAAAGAGGGCGTAGGCTTTGGCAGATTGCCAGACCTTATATTGCTTGACGGTGGTAAGGGTCAGGTTAATGCAGTGAAGGCTGTTATGGTTGCTAAAGGGTATGATATTCCTGTATTTGGTATGGTAAAGGACAACAAGCACCGTACCCGTGCAATTACAGACAGTGGTAGCGAAATTGCAATAGCAAACAAGAGGAATGTTTTTACACTTGTGTCGAACATTCAAGAGGAGGTTCATCGCTTTGCGATAGGCTATCATCGCCAAAAGAGAAAAAATACAGCATTTAAAAGCTCTTTAACCGAAATTGATGGTGTAGGCGAAAAGCGAGCCAAGGCACTTTTAAAGCACTTTGGTACAATTGCAAATATTAAAGCAGCCGACCTTGAGGAGCTGGAAAATGCTCCAGCAATGAACACCGTTGTGGCAAGGGCTGTGTATAATTATTTTAATAAAGATGACAAATAGATGGTTATTGTTTTTACTAAAATTACTAAAAAATGGCAATAATAAGCTATAATGTTGTTTTATTCACAGTTGACAATTTCTTTAAGATAAGAGATAATATATCGTATGAATATGAAAGTAGGTATGTTATGAGAGTTATCACCGGTATGGCAAGAGGTAAAAGACTAAAAACTCTTGAAGGACAGGACGTAAGACCAACTACAGAGAAGGTTAAGGAATCTGTGTTTAATATAATTCAATTTGATGTAGAGGGCAGATTGTTTCTTGACTTGTTTTCAGGCTCTGGTCAAATGGGTATAGAGGCACTAAGCCGTGGTGCAAAGGGTGCAGTCTTTGTTGATAACAGAAGAGAAGCGATAAATGTAATAAAGGCAAATCTTAAAAATACAGGACTAGAAGAAAATGCAAAGGTTTTTAATACTGATTCAATCGCCTTTATAGCAAGAGAACAGCAAGAAAAGTTTGATTTAGCATTCTTAGACCCACCATATGGTACAGGAATTTTGCAAAGGGTGTTACCATTAACAGCCTTACAGATGAAAAAAACAGGTACAATTATCTGCGAAAGACCAAGTAATGAAGAAATACCTGAAAAAATTAATGGTTTTGTACTTGACAGAAATTATCGTTATGGTAAAATTATAGTAAGTACATACCGTTGTGAGGATGTGACTGAATAAATGCAAAGAACAGTAATTTGTCCTGGTAGCTTTGACCCTGTTACATTGGGTCATGTTGATATAATAACCCGTGCAGCAAATATGTTTGATAGGGTTATTGTGGCTGTTCTTATAAATTCATCTAAACAGCCAAGCTTTACTATAGAAGAGCGTATTAAGCTTTTGAAAAAGGCTTTGTCTGGTTATGATAATATAGAAATACAAAGCTTTGACGGTTTGCTGGCAGATTATGCCAGACAAACAGGTGCTACAGCTGTAGTTAAGGGATTAAGAGCGATGTCAGATTTTGAATATGAATTTCAGATGTCGCTTACTAATAAAACGCTTAACCCTGATTTAGAAACCGTGTTTTTAACATCTAGGGCAGAATATATGTATTTAAGCTCTAGCATTGTAAAGCAGGTTGCTACGCTTAACGGCGATATTACAAATTTTGTTCCCGAGTGTATTCATGATGAAATAAAACAAAGACTGTCGAAAAATGTTTAATACATAACCTTCATATAGGGGGATATTATATATTTTGAGGTCTAAATGAAAAGGATGGTTTGAATGAAAGTAGAAGATTTATTGTTAGAGCTAAGAGAAACAATTGAGGACGCAAAGGTTTTGCCACTTTCTGGTGGTAAAAGCGTTATCGATGTTGAAAATCTAAAAGAGCTTTTAGATGACATCGAGGATACACTACCTCAAGAGGTTCGTCAGGCTAAGGCTATAGTTGCTGACAGACAAAAGATTATTGCAGACGCAAAGGCAGAGGCTGAAAGCATTATTCGTTCAGCTGAGGATAAGAAGAAGTCTTTGGTAACTCAGAGCGAAATCGTAAGACAGGCTCAGGCAGAGGCTAACGAGATTATCACAGACGCTAAGCTAAAGTCAAGAGATATGCGTAAGGCTGCTAATGGCTATGTTGACGAAATGCTAAGACAGGCAGATGAAATGCTAACAGCACAGGTTAACGAAATTAAAAAGACAAGACAGAACATCAAGGCTAGCCAAAGACCAGCTCAGCCTGTAAAAACTCAGGTTCCTGTAACAAGCGAATCAGAAAAAGAGGACTAATTGCTAACGCAGTTATACATAATATGTGATAAAAAACAGATACTATTCAGGTAGTGTCTGTTTTCTTTTTTTGTGTGTACTTGAACTTTTAAGGTTTATACGATATAATTTAATCACGACAGTTCGTTTGTACCATCCTGTCGTTAAACAAAACCAGGACTGCTATATTTAATATAAATACCTGTTTAAACAATAGATAGCTGGTATGGGTTTGCTTTTCTATGGCAAAAACAGGTTGGTTAAAATATTATGATTATGTATGTAGTTTTGTGTTTTGCAAAGCTACTTTTTTTATAGAGATAATTCAGGAGATAATATGAAAACTAAAATGATAGATCGCTTTAAAGCCCGAATAAAACGAGAAAACGAAGAAACAACCATTCTTCTTAGGAGTATTCCTTCTACTGTTGTTTCGCTGTTTGTTGTCAGTGTTATCTGTATGAATCTGCTTGCGAATAAAACGCTTTATCAGAATGATTGGATTGCACTGGACGGAGGCATTTTAATCTCGTGGCTTTCTTTTATGTGTATGGATATCATAACAAAATATTTTGGACCAAAAGCATCAAATAAGGTTGCTATCCTTGCTTCAATAATCAATTTGCTTACCTGCTTTATTTTTTATATCGCAAGTATTATACCGTCTAATGCTAACGACTATACTGCACTTGATAGCATACTTGGTGGCACGTGGTTTATACTTTTGGGTAGTACTGTTGCGTTTTTGGTATCGGCAACAGTGAATAATTTTTTGAACTGGGCAATAGGCAATGCATTTAGTAAAAATCCAGACGGAAAGCTTGCTTATGTAACACGAACCTATATTTCTACGTTTATAGGTCAGTTCATTGATAACCTTATTTTTTCTATTATTGTTTTTGTAATTTTCGCACCTATATACTGGAATGGCTTTCATTGGACGGTATTGCAAAGTGCAATGTGTGCCCTGACTGGTGCTGTTGCAGAATTAATTATGGAAATTATATTTTCACCGTTTGGATATCACATTGTTACAGGCTGGAAAAAGCATAATATTGGTAAGGAATATCTTGATTTTATTAACGGAGGTAAAAAATGAAGGTTTTAATAACAGGCACCTCACAGGGCATAGGCAAGGCTGTGGCTGAGCATTTTTTGAAAGAGGGGCATACTGTGCTTGGTATTGATAGGCAAATTTCAAGCATTGCTCACGAAAGCTACACACATTTTCAATGTGATGTAAGAGATTACGAAAATCTGCCTGATGT
>JAXJJE010000048.1:0-2073 GCA_036298405.1 Acutalibacteraceae bacterium | reverse complement strand
TTTGATAAGAGCCTGGAAGCCGTTACAAATACCAAGCATTAAACCGTCACGCTTCTCAAGTAGGTCTGTTACAGCCTGAGCAATTACAGGGTTACGGAATGTTGTAGCAATAAACTTACCAGAACCGTCTGGCTCGTCACCACCACTAAAGCCACCTGGCAGCATAATCATCTGTGATTCCTTAATCATCTTCTCCATCTGAGCGATTGTTTCTTCAATGTCATTTGGAGTAAGGTTCTTAACTATTAGTAGCTGTGGGTCTGCACCAGCCTTTTCGAATGCTCTTGCTGTATCAACCTCACAGTTAGTACCAGGGAATACAGGGATAAATACCTTTGGCTTAGCAACCTTAATCATTGGTGATAGCTTGCTGTGCTCTGTTGTTAGAGGAATATCATAAGCTACCTTTGGACAATCTGCCTTTGTAGCAAATACATTCTCAAGCTTACCTGTCCAAGCCTGTAGTAGCTCGTCAATTGTAAGCTTACCACATTTAATATCAATTACAGCCTCATCTGTAGTTGTACCAAGTGTATATGCAATTACATCGCTGTCAAGCTCTGCACCATCTGCAAGCTCTACAACCAATGAACCACTTAGTGGAGCAAATAGCTCTTCTTCTGTTAGCTCGTGGTCAAATGTAAAGCCTAGCTTGTTACCAAAGCACATTCTTGCAACTGTAGCAGCAGCACCACCCTCACGGGTAACACTTGCAGAAAGCACCTTGCCATCTGACATCAGAGCATAAACTGCGTTGTACATCTTCTTTAGATCATCCCAGATTGGCATTTGAGTTTCTTTATTAACAGGTACTGGAATATAAACTACCTTTGAGCCTGCCTTCTTAAATTCAGCTGAAATTGTCTTAGAAGCCTTTGTCATTGCAACTGCAAAGCTTACAAGTGTTGGTGGTACATCTAGCTCCTCGAATGAGCCTGACATACTGTCTTTACCACCGATTGATGGGATACCAAGGTTAATCTGAGCTGTCATAGCACCTAGAAGTGCAGCAGCTGGCTTACCCCAACGCTCAGCCTTATTGTATAGTCTTTCGAAATACTCTTGGAATGTCAGTCTTGCTGTAAGTGGGTCTGCACCGATTGCAAGTAGCTTAGATAGTGACTCAACTACTGCAAAAGCAGAGCCGTGGAATGGTGACCAACGAGATACACCCGGAATAAAGCCGAAGCTCATTGCTGTTGCGTCGTCTGTTTCTCCCTTTTCCAGTGGAATCTTAGCAGCCATAGCGTCCTGTGGTGTTAGCTGATATTTACCACCGAATGGCATAATAACAGTAGCAGCACCGATACTTGCGTCAAATCTCTCACCTAGACCGATTTGTGAACAAACCTCTAGTCTTGATAGGTTAGCCTTGAACGCATCTGCCTTGCTCATACCTGCAAGTGCCTTTGGAGCCTGTGTGCGATAGTTTTCGTCAGCATTAGGAGCTGTGATATAAGCCTCTGAAACCTGTGTAACACCGTTAGTGTTTAGGAATGCTCTGCTTAGGCTTACGATTGTGTCACCTCTCCATGTCATTGTAAGTCTTGGGTTCTCTGTAACTACTGCCACAGCTGTAGCCTCAAGATTTTCTGTATGAGCGTACTCAATAAATTTATCTACATCTTTAGCCTCAAGTACAACAGCCATTCTTTCCTGTGACTCAGAAATTGCAAGCTCTGTACCGTCAAGACCCTCATATTTCTTTGTTACCTTATCCAGATCAACAGATAGACCGTCTGCAAGCTCACCAATAGCTACGCAAACACCACCTGCACCAAAGTCGTTACAACGCTTGATAAGTGTAGAAACCTCACTGTTTCTGAACAAACGCTGAATTTTTCTCTCTGTTGGTGGGTTACCCTTCTGAACCTCTGCACCACAGGTTTCGATAGATGACTCTGTATGTGCCTTAGAAGAACCAGTTGCACCACCACAACCGTCACGACCTGTTTTACCACCAAGTAGAACGATAACATCGCCAGCAGCAGGTACGCCACGAACTACATTCGACTTTGGAGAAGCACCAATTACAGCACCGATTTCCATTCTCTTTGCAACATAGCCTGGGTC
>JAXJJE010000047.1:0-2615 GCA_036298405.1 Acutalibacteraceae bacterium | reverse complement strand
TTTCTTCTCTATATAGCTTACTTTGTTTTTAGAAAGATTAGCTTATTTTCGATTTCAGATAATCCCAAGTAGTATGTATTATTATAAAGTAAGCTATTACTTTTTGCAATCAAACAAGAATTGCGATTTCATCGTCTTTACATAAGCAACGCAATAACTCACAAGCATATATCAGGGCTGTTTATCAAAGCCTTTATAAGCGTCAACACAAGCAAAAGCCTTGAGTTCATATTTTGAATTCAAGGCTTTATTTGCTGTTATTAACATAAATTATACATAAGAGTCAATAAAAGTACACATAGAAAAAAAGTTCAGCTAATACTACTACCTGTTTAAAGCTGAGGCTTTTTCGGCATATTTTGCACCAAGCTTCATACTGCGTTCTTTAAAGGCAACAGCATTACTGTTGGGCAGTATTAGTTTGGCACAAAATCTGCTTGCAAATTCTAGTCTACCTTTTAACAGAGCTAGTATTAAATATCACTAATCAATTCTACAATCTGAGTTATATTTTTCTTACCAAAGAACACTTTATCATCATTGATAACTAGACACGGAACACTCATAACCTTATATTTGTTTTTTATATCTTCAAAATGCTGAACATCAAAGACTTCGGCACGAATATTAGTATTTTTTGTTGCGATTCGTTGACAGGCAATAACCACATCGGGACACATTGTACAGGATAACGATACCAATATTTTCATATCCACAAAATTTTTAATAGCTTGAATTTTTTGACAGGTCTGGTCGTCTATTTTTTGCCCCGAACCAGAAGCATTGTAAAGACCAAGAACAAATGAGGTAAACTCGTGTCCACCAGGAACACCATGAAACGCAATACCAGTGTCCTCGCCACTTTCAAGAAAAACACAAACACAAGGAGCTTCGTTTATTGTATCATTTCTTTCTGCTACTGTAACCGTAAGCTTATCCGAAAGCAATGCAAGCTTTGTTATAAAGTGTTCCAGCTCGGTTGAAACAGGACGGCTATCAAGAAACAGCTTAAGCACCAAACTACGTTCCATTCTGTTGAAGACGGTCTCTAACTGTTGCTTCATCTCAGCTGTAAAGGTTTCATCAGAGTTATCAGCTTGGTTAGCGTTTTCACTTATAGTAGTTTCTTCCAGCTTTTTGGCTACAGGTTGCTTTGGGTGTAAGCCTGTTCTTCTTTGTACAGCAGCTACATATTTTTCAAGCTCAGTAGCAGCTAAAGCACCATCTCCTGTAGCAGTTACTACCTGCCTTAACGGTTTAATACATACATCACCGGCAGCATATACACCATTAACAGTTGTTTTTTGTTCTGAGTCAGTGACAATATAGCCTTGTTCATCCAACTCAACAACCCCTTTAACAAGTGAAGTATCAGGAGAATACCCTGCAAATACAAATACACCAAAGCTATCATCGGAATCTGCACGGTATTCTGTAGCTTTACCAGTTCTATTGTTTTTATAACGAATATAATTAAGCCCGTTTTCTCCCGATACTTCTTCTACAGTTGTATTCGTCAAAATGGTGATTTTGTCGTGCTTTTTAGCTGGCTCTGCCACTGCTGCAGCACAGGTGAAATCATCCTCTCGTATAAGCATTGTCACATGACTGGCAAACTTTGTAAGGAACACGCTTTCCTCTGCAGCAGCATAACCACCACCAACAACAAATATCTCTTTCCCTGTAAAAAACTCTCCGTCACAGGTAGCACAGTACGCTACACCACGTCCTTTATACTCTTCTTCACCCTTAAAGCCAACCATTCTTGGACGTGCACCGGTTGCAATTAAAATACCAAAGCAGTAATAGTCACCACGATTTGTATGAATAGTCTTTACATCATTTTCTATATCCAAGTCAGTTGCTTCTGCCAGCACAAACTCAGCTCCAAAGGCTTCTGCCTGACGACGCATAGTCTGAGTCAGTGCTTTACCACTCGCTTTTTCGATTCCCGGATAATTTACTACCTCGCTTGTAATGGTTATTTGTCCACCAAACTGTTCTTTTTCAAGTACTAATACCCTGTATTTTGCCCTTGCCAGATAGAGTGCCGCAGTAAGCCCTGCTGGTCCACCACCAACCACTACTACATCATATAAATTATCAGGGGTATAATTTTTTGTATTACCCATTATAACTGCCCCACAAGGTCAAGACTAGGCTTTAATGTTTCGGCACCTGGCTTCCAGTTTGCTGGACAAACCTGATCTCCGTGTGCATGAACAAACTGGCATGCCTGTACCTTACGGAAAAGCTCCTCTGCGTTTCTGCCTACATTACCTGCTGTAACCTCATAGCCTACAATTTTACCTTCGGGATTGATAATGAAAGTGCCACGCTCGGCCAAACCATCTGACTCAATAAGAACCTCGAAATCTCTGGAGATTGCATGAGTAGGATCTGCAAGCATAGGATAGTTTATTTTTTTAATTCGTTCTGATGCATCGTGCCATGCTTTATGCACAAAATGAGTATCGGTTGATACGGAATACACCTCACAGCCTATATTTTTGAATTCTTCGTATTTGTTTGCCAGGTCTTCAAGCTCTGTGGGACAAACAAAGGTAAAGTCAGCAGGATAGAAAAAGAAAACACTCCATTTGCCTAGAATATCC
>JAXJJE010000046.1:0-10594 GCA_036298405.1 Acutalibacteraceae bacterium | reverse complement strand
TCTGAAAGCACAGCAGGGTCATAAAGCTTAGCAATAGCGTCAATATCAAATCTTTCAATGGATGTAATATAATCCTTAACAATTTCTACAATTAAGCTTTCTTCGGCTGTTAAAGGCTCGGTAGCTTCTTCGTCCATACAATTTACAGTTATTCCAAATGGTGTTGAAGGACTAGTTATTTCTTCTGTAGCCTGAGTTGCATTTTCTTCTGATTTTGGTGTGTTTTCTGTATTCCCTGTACATCCACAAAGCGATGTACTAAACATTGCACCTATAATCATAATTGAAATTAGATTTTTCATTCAGATTACTCCTTTATTTGACAAAAAAAGCATAATTTTAATTTATTAAGTTATTATAACTATTTAAAGAATAAAATACAAGCAATAAAAATTAAAAAATTATTTATATTTTCGACATATTTATAACCTTTTTTACATCATACTTTGGCAGTAACCTTGACAAAGATTCTGCATATTGTGTAAATAGTTATATTATATTAGTAGGGTATTTTCGCAATCAAAAAGGAGTGAGCCTATTGCCCGTAAAAACTATAGCACTTGCCGGTAATCCAAACGTTGGTAAAAGCACAGTTTTTAACTCTTTAACTGGAATGAAACAGCACACAGGTAACTGGACCGGAAAAACAGTAAGCAACGCCTTTGGTAAATATAGCTTTAATGGTATTGATTACACGCTTGTTGATTTGCCTGGTACCTACTCATTGCTTGTAAGCTCAAAGGAGGAGGCTAAGGCTCGTGACTTTCTGCTTAGTAACGATATTGATGCAGTTGTAGTAGTTGCAGATGCCACCTGCCTTGAGCGTAATTTGAATCTTGCCTTGCAAATACTAGAGCTTACTAACAATGTAATAATATGTGTTAACCTATTAGACGAAGCAAAAAAGAAAGGAATACATATTGATCTTGATGAGCTTTCTTTATATCTTGGTGTAGAGATTGTTGGAACAAGTGCAGGTAAAGGCGAAGGACTTGGCGAACTTAAAGAGGCTGTAGAAAGAGTTATAACGCAAAAAAGAAAATACTACCCTACAAAGGTAGTATACAATACAGAAATCGAAAAAAACATCACAGCTATTTCTGCTACTATGGGAAATAATTTAACAGAGAAATTAAAGCGTTACTATTCATTAAGACTTCTTGAGGATGATATATATATCAGAGAAAAGCTTACAGACAGTAATAAAACGATTGAATTTTTAAACACACTAAAAACAGACAACTGTTACAATGCTGAAAAAAATCGTGATTCAATTGTTAATACAATCGTTAGTAAATGTGAATACATATACCACAAAACAGTAACCATAGAAAACCTAGAATACAAAAATAGAGATAGAAAAATTGATAGAATATTGACCTCTAAGCTTTTTGGAATACCTATAATACTGTTATTAATGGCTTTTATATTCTGGCTGACAATAGTCGGTGCTAATTACCCTAGCCAATGGTTAACAGCATTTTTTGAATTGCTTGGCACAAAATTAACAGAAGGCTTGCAAGCAATAAACACACCCGATTTTATTTCCAGTATGCTTATAGATGGCGTTTACACCACAACCACTTGGGTAGTTGCTGTAATGCTTCCACCAATGGCAATATTTTTCCCACTATTTACATTGCTTGAGGATTTAGGGTATCTGCCACGAATAGCCTTTAATATGGATAGTCTGTTTAAAAAAGCACATTGTCACGGAAAGCAGAGCCTTACAATGTGTATGGGATTTGGGTGCAATGCGTGTGGGGTTACAGGGTGTAGAATTATAGACTCGCCAAGAGAACGACTTATTGCTATAATTACCAATTCCTTTATGCCGTGCAATGGCAGATTCCCTGCTATAATCAGCCTAATAAGCATATTTTTTGCCGGTACACTTGCGTTTCCTTTTAATTCGCTGTGCACTGTGCTTGTATTAATGCTTGTTGTGTTGCTTGGAATAGTGCTTACTTTTTTGGTGGCAAGGGTTTTATCAGCTACTATTCTAAAAGGAGAAAGCTCGTCTTTTGTGCTGGAGCTTCCACCCTTTAGAAAGCCACAAATAGGTAAAATAATTATAAGAAGTCTATGCGACCGTACCTTGTTTGTGCTTGGCAGAGCTGTAGCAGTGGCAGCGCCGGCAGGCTTGATAATATGGCTACTTACAAATATTCAGATAGGCAATCAAGCTATTATAGAGTATTGTATAGCTTTTTTAGCACCTATAGCACCAGTTTTTGGAATGGATAGCATTATTATTATTGCTTTTATCCTTGGATTCCCTGCAAATGAAATTGTAATACCTATAATGATTATGCTTTATACAAACACCGGAGTATTACGTGAGGTTAATAACATTACACAGCTACAGGCTTTATTTACGTCTAACGGTTGGACTTTAGTTACTGCTATATGTGTGATTATTTTCTATCTTGCACATTTTCCTTGCTCAACCACCTGTATATCAATCTATAAAGAAACTAAAAGCATAAAGTGGACCTTACTTTCGTTTATTATTCCACTGTTTTGTGGACTTTTATTATGCTTTTTAATCTCTGGTATTTCAAACATATATAATTATTACCTATAAGAAAAGGAGTTCCGGTGTGAGCTAATGCACACATTTGAACTCCTTTTTTAATGCTATTTTTTTAATTTTATATTTTTACACTAAACAACATTTAAAATAAGGGAAAAAAATCGGAAGCAGATGTTATGCTGAACGAATACTTATCCACAGTAAGGCTGTCACCTTGCTAGGACACAATATGAAGCACAGTGAAAAATATTCCGAAAAGATTTTGTGCATTTTAAATGGTGTTTAGAATTAATTATTGCATAATTCAATAATTTTTTCTGCACATTTTATTCCATCTACTGCTGCTGACATTATACCACCAGCATAGCCTGCACCCTCTCCACAAGGATATAATCCATTTATAGCAATACTTTGCATTGAGTCATTACGGATAATTCTGATTGGTGACGAGCTTCTGGTTTCGACTGCTGTAAGTATAGCATCACCATTAGCAAAGCCTTTCAGCTTATTATCAAGCTGTTTTATACCCTCTTTAAGGGACTCTGAAATATAATTAGGTAAGCACTTATTCAAATCTGCCATAGTAGTGCCAGCTGTATAGCTTGGTAATACACTTCCAAAGGCTGTTGTTTTTCTATTATTGATAAAATCATCAACTCGCTGTACAGGTGCTTTGTAGTTGCTTTCACCTAAAATAAATGCTTTTTCCTCAAGTTTTCTTTGAAGCTCTACACCTGCAAGTATATCCTCGCTACCAAAATCAGACGGATTTACACCAACAAGTAAAGCACTATTAGCGTTTACCTCTGCTCTTGCAAATTTGCTCATACCATTTGTAACAAGTCTGTTTTCTTCACTTGCAGCAGCTACTACTGTACCACCAGGACACATACAGAAGGTATATACTCCTCGGTTATTATTCAGATGTACAGCAAGCTTATAATCGGCAGCACCCAAATTACCCTTGCGTGCAAAATCACCATATTGTGCTTTGTCAATTTCAGTTTGTAAATGCTCAATTCGTGCACCAACAGAAAAAGGCTTTTGCTCCATTGGAATTTTTAAATCAGCAAGCATTTCAAAGGTATCTCTTGCACTGTGACCAAGTGCAAGCACAAGGCTATCACAAGGTATTTTTTCTGTGCCATTTTTAGTTGCAACTACAATTTCTTTTACATTATTATCCTTGATTATAATATCTGTTAGTTGAGTTTCAAAAAGCACCTTGCCACCAAGCCTTATAATTTCGTTACGAATATTTTTAACTGCTAGTGGTAGCTTATCTGTACCTATATGTGGCTTTGCGTTGTATAGAATTTCTTCTGGTGCACCATGTTTGACAAATTCCTCAAGTACCTTTCTGGAACGAGGGTCTTTTGTGCCTGTGTTAAGCTTACCGTCAGAAAAGGTACCTGCTCCTCCCTCACCAAACTGTACATTTGAGCTTGTATTAAGCACACCAGTCTGCCAAAAGCTGTTAACATCCTTTTGACGCTCATCAACAGACCTGCCACGCTCTATAACAACAGGACAAGCTCCAGCCTGAGCAAGCACTAATCCACAAAACAAGCCTGCTGGCCCTGCACCTACTACCACAGGTGGTATAGGTAGCTGTTGCACCTTTTTTACAATATACTCATATGGTGTAACAGCTGTAATATTCAGCTTTTTGTTTTTCTTTATAATATCCTTTTCTTTTATAAGCCTTTCGTTAACTGTAACATTTACAGACGCAAGGTAATGAACATTATCCTTTTTTCTTGCATCTACCGAAAGCCTTGCAAATTCATATTTAACAATTGCATTTTTAGGTATTTTTAGCGTTCTTGCAATTTCACTTATAACTGAATTATCACTATAATCTACCTTTAGCTTTAAATTATTTAGCTTTATCATTTTTACCTCTGAAATTCTTTATAATATTTTCTCCGGCTATTATACCACTACACCATGCCCAATGCAGATTATAGCCACCACAAATTCCGTCTATATCCACTAGCTCACCTACTATATATAAGCCATTGTGCTTTTTACTTTGCATAGTTGCAAAATCTATTTCGTCAGCAAGCACACCACCAGCTGTAACCTGTGCATTTTCAAAGCTACTTTTTTCACTTGGTGTAAAGCTCCAGCTTTTTAAACAGTCAGCCATTGCATAAATCTCTTTTTTAGTTAATGTGGAGCAGCTTCGTTTTTCTGCTTTTATATTACATTCCTGCATTAACGCTTGGGCTACACGCTTATGTAAAAAACCGTCAAAAAAGCTTTCTAGTGGACTTTTCGCCATAAGCTCTATACGCTTAAACAACAGGCTTCTACATTCCTCTATGCTGTATTCAGGCATTACATCTATATTCAAGCTTATCCTATTATATTGCTTACCATTTATAGCTTTATACTCAAAAAACTCATTCACCATTCTTGACAGCTGAAAAACACATATTCCACTTAAAGCATTGTTGCCAAATTGAATTTCACCATTTTCAGTAGCTATTTTTTTATCGTCTGCAACTAAGCTAACGCTACCCTTTATTCTTAAACCCTTTAAAGCTGTAAGGCATTTATTATTACACGAAACAGCCACAAGTGAAGGCACAGGCTTTGCGTATTTGATATTTAATGCTTTTGCAAGCTTATATCCGTAGCCATTTGTACTAAGCTTAGGACTAGCCATACCACCACACGCTAAAACTACGTATTTTGCAATGATTTTTTTATCTCCACAATCAAGAGTATAGCTTTTTTTCTCTTTAACTATATCGGCTACCGTTATATCGCAAAGCTCTTTTGTATTTCGGTTGCCGATATAGTTTCTTATACAATCAAGCACAGAAGCAACATTGTTACTTATCGGGTAAACTCTTCCCTCTGTGTCTGGCTTTGTAATCAAGCCTATTTCTTCAAAATATTCTGCAATATATTCACAGCTATACTTATTAAACAGCTTTTCAGCATAATATTTAGCAGAGCCATAATAAGCATTTGCATATAAATTACAGTTTGTAAGGTTACATCTGCCATTGCCAGTTGCCATAAGCTTTCTGCCTGTACGCTGGTGATGTTCAATTACAAGCACTCTACAGCCCTTATTAGCCTTTGCTATTGCTACAGCTGTCATCAAGCCAGACGCTCCACCACCAATTATCGCAACATCAGTTTTTATAATCTCCATTTGTTTATCTCCATAAAAAATCTATAATATAAAGATAGCACAAAGACTAAAGCTTATCAAGTAAAAGTCAAAAGAAAACTCCTACAGATATTTTCTGCAGGAGTTACGTTATTCGAGTAATTGCTATGTTATTCAGAATTATTCTGATTTTTCTTTAGCCTTACTGTTGCTTTTTTCGATTACTGCCTTTAGCACCTGTAAGCCAATAATTATTGCACCACCAAGTAAGAAAAACAAAACGCTGAATGTTCCAGTGCTTAGTGTTGGCAAAGAGAACGAACCCCAGAATGTCATAGCCTGTAATGGTTCGTCAAGTGTTGTAGGGCCTTGAACAATAGCATAAAGAGAACCAAGCATAAGACCAATGATAAAATACATCATGGCTGGTCTTGCCTTAGCAAGTGCAAGCTTAACAAGCTTGATAAATAGTAATATACCTATTATTACACCCATACCAAATACAAAGCAAGTTATCAAACAACTTGGGTCTTCAGTGAATTCAAAGTGCATAACCTCTTTAACTGAATCCAAAACGGTCATATATACACCCATAATAAGCAGTATAGTTGAGCCTGAAATACCAGGTAGTATCATTGCAGAAATTGCCAGCATACCAGATAAGAACAGGTAAGCATAGCCACCAACACCAGTTGATGTTGCACCAGAAGTTGAGCCACCATTAAACATTGTAAGCATTACAACCAGTGCTACACCAAGTACAGTAAATACAATGTTATAATATTTATTTTTAACTGTATCTTTTTCATCTCTTATAATTATAGGAATAGAGAATACAATAAAGCCTAGGAACAACGAGCTGATTGCATAAATATGCGACTCAAAAACCTGTGTAAGAATCAGTATAGCCAATAGCATACCAATTACCCAGCCAATACCAAGCTTTATAAGAAATTTAATCGCATTTTTCTTTTCGTCCTTTGAGCCTGTGACAAGTGCGTCTAGTGATGAAATAAATTCATCATAAAAGCCAAGTATAAAAGCGATAGAACCACCAGAAACACCAGGTACACTGTCAGCAAGAGCCATTAAAAAACCACCAATGCTGTGCATAGAAAAACCTCTTTCTTATATTTAATTGTTGTAAAACACAAACTTTATTATACTCTATTCATACGATAAAAGGCAATAGTTAATTCTACAAATTTAATATTGACATACCAAAATTTATAAACTAAAATAGATAATATCTGCGAAAAACTGTTAATCAGTCGGCTTATTTAAAGAAAACAAAAGTTGTTTTATCTCATTTACTTTTATAGTTATAAAATCAATAAAAATTTTCTTTTATAAAGATTAATGATGAATAATATAAATGTGGTCGCAAAATTTCATTTACCATAAGGCACTTTTCATATCTGCAAAGCTGATATTTCGTTGTAATGTCGTTAACCTAATTACATTACTTTTATGGGGGATTATATGGTAATTACCAAAAAAGAAATAATTCTAAGAGCCATCTTTACAACTCTTACGTTGCTTTTAACAGCCTTTATATGGTTGCACTCGCTAGCATCAGCAGATGAATCTGGACAGGAAAGTGCTGAGGTGCTTAATTTTTTAAATATGATTATTGCAAAGCTGCATATAGATTCAAATCTGACTGATTATATTGTACGCAAGCTGGCACATTTTTTAGAGTTTACAGCATTTGGAGCGTCGTTATCTGCTACATTTATAGCATACAAAAGTGAACTTGTAAGGCAGATACCAAATATGCTTTTTTTAATGCTTGCAGTACCTGTTACAGATGAAGCCTTGCAGTATTTTTCGCCTGGCAGAAGTCCTCAGATAAGCGATGTATTGCTTGATTTTAGTGGATGTATTGCTGGACTAATATTTACTGCTTTGGTTTTTACAATTATAAAATATAAAAAAGAAAGGACTTAAAAGAAGTGGAAAATTTAAAAGAAAATAAAATGGGGCACGCTCCACTATTAAAGCTTATTATTTCTATGTCGTTACCTGCTATGTTTTCTATGATTATTCAAGCGTTGTATAATATAGTAGACAGCATATTTGTTTCTCACTATAGTGAAGCTGGTCTTACAGCAGTTTCGCTTGCATACCCTATACAAATGCTTATTATCGCTGTAAGTGTTGGTACAGGTGTTGGTGTTAACTCGTTAGTATCACGAAAGCTTGGTGAAAAAAATCTTGAAGAAGCAAACAAAGCAGCCTCTCACGGTTTATTTCTGAGTATTTTAAATTCGCTTGTATTTTTTATTTTAGGCTTAACCATTGTAAAGCCTTTTATAAATTCATTTACAGAAGATACTGCAATTGCACAAATGGGTGTAGATTATTTATCTGTTATTCTGATATTCTCATTTGGTTGCTTTATAGAGGTTGTTATAGAGAAAATTCTACAAGCAACAGGTAATATGATATTCCCAATGCTATTTATGCTAACTGGTGCAATTACAAATATAATTCTTGACCCTATATTTATTTTTGACTCCTTTATGGGGATTAAAGGATTTGGAATGGGTGTAAAGGGTGCTGCTATGGCAACGGTAATAGCACAGATTGTTTCTATGATTTTTGCTGTTATAGTTTTATTCTGTAAAAAACACGATGTACATATTTCTATTAAAAACTTTAAGCTATCACTAACAACAATCAAGAATATATACGCAGTTGGCATACCTGCTATTATAATGCAGTCTATTACATCATTAATGCTTGTACTGGTAAATGGTATATTTACAAAGTTCCCAAATTCAGATGTACCTATTTCTGTACTTAATATTTACTTTAAGCTACAATCATTTATATTTATGCCTTGCTTTGGTCTTACACAGGGCTTGTTACCTATTATGGGCTATAATTATGGTGCACGAAATAAAAAGCGTCTTACTACCTCACTAAAATATGGTTGCATTATAGCAGGCATTATTATGACATTAGGAACAATAACCTTTATGACTATACCACATATACTTATGGGTATGTTTAACGCAAGTAATGAAATGCTCGAGGTTGGATGTATTGCACTTAGAACAATTTGCCTTTGCTTTATACCTGCTGCTATTGGTATTGTATTTTCATCTTTTTATCAGGCTACTGGTCACGGTGTAAGAAGTATGCTTATGTCTCTTTTAAGACAGCTTGTTTTACTTGTTCCTTCTGCATATTTCTTATCTAATATAGGAATAAACGCTGTTTGGTATGCCTTCCCTATTGCAGAGGCAGGCTCGCTTATTTTTGCTGTAAGCTTGTTCATACATCTATATAATAAAGAAATTAAACATCTTTCAAAATCTGATACCCTTTAATTTTGTCGTTGTGAGCTAAGACTCACACCTGATGAGAAAAAGTGTAAGTTTATGGGTTAAGTGGTAAAGCCCATAAACTTTTACGCTATCTCGCTATTAGTGACTGCGTAAGCAATCTAATTCCATTTTTCTATTATCAACAAAAAAAGAGAAAGCACAACAGTTTCAGCGTGCTTTCTCTTTTTTTAGTTAAGTTATTATATATTAAAGGGAGATGAAAAAATACAGAGCAAACATTTAATTTACTCTCTCTTGCTATGGTTATATAATACACAATAAATTTGTACAAAATATTAACCACCCTTAAACATTAAATTAATAATTCAGATTTTTATCAATTTATTGCTTAATCCTCTTCAAGCTCTTCTGCTTCATCAGCAACGTTGATACTGTTGGTGTATTCCTGTACGCAATTTGCGATAAACTCCTTTATCTCCTCTGCCCCGTCTCCCTTTGTTGCAGAAAATGGAAATGTTTTTATATCGCCATATTCTGACAAAATAGAATTAATAAGCTCTAGCTGTTGCTTTTGCTGTGTTTTGTTAAGCTTGTCCTTTTTGGTAAGCACAACAATAAACGGCATATTGGTTTGCACTAAAAAATCAACCATAGCCAAATCATCCTTAGTCGGCTTATGACGCATATCTACAATTTGTATTACTAGTGCAAATTGTCTTTGCTGTGCAAAATAGCCCTCTACAAGGTCTGCCCAACGCACCTTTTCTGCATGTGAAACCTTGGCATAGCCATAGCCTGGCAAATCTACAAGATTAAATAGATTACCAACCTTAAAAAAGTTAATGGTTGCAGTTTTACCTGGCTGGCCACTTACTCTTGCAAGTGCCTTTCGGTTTACTATTTTATTAATAAGCGATGACTTACCAACATTTGATCTGCCAGAAAAAACTATCTCTGGCAAATCACTTTTCTTTAGCTGGCTGGATTTACCTGCCGCATAAGTAAATTCTGCATTTGAAAAATTCATTACGCTCTCTCCTATAGCTGTACGCAGTTTTATTATACAGTCTGCTCTACTGACTGGCTTTTTTTAGACACTGCTTGCTTTACTCTTGTTTTTTCTTTTGGAGCTTTATCCTGCACAAGTGCCACATCAAGCACCTGTTTTATATCAGACACTGGTACAAACTTTACAGCCTCTTTTACAACTGGGTCAACCTCGAATAGATCAGGTACATTATCCTCAGGAATTATAACAGTCTTTATACCCACTCTATATGCTGCCATTGCTTTCTCTTTTAAGCCACCTATAGGCAAAACTCTACCTCGTAGTGTAATTTCACCAGTCATTGCAACATCCTTTTTTACAGCTTTATTTGTTAAAGCAGAGATAAGTGCCGTTGTCATTGTTATACCAGCTGATGGACCATCCTTTGGTACAGCTCCCTCTGGTGCATGGATATGTATATCGTAGCTTTTATAAAACTCTGGGTCAATTTTTAGTGAGTCAACCATTGTTCTTGCACAGCTAATTGCAATTTTAGCTGACTCCTTCATAACATCGCCAAGTGAGCCTGTAAGTTCTATCTTGCCGTTCCCCTCTAAAACTGCAACCTCAATCTGCATCATTTC
>JAXJJE010000045.1:0-1898 GCA_036298405.1 Acutalibacteraceae bacterium | reverse complement strand
GTGCTGGGCTGTAAAAAGCAGGGTACACTTAAAGAAATGGTAGAAGACCTGTATGTTTCGCCTAAGGTAAAACGCCCTATATATCAATCGCTGAAAATTGTTGAAGAAATAACTAAGATTATGGGTTATGCTCCTGCTAAAATCTTTGTTGAAATGACTCGCCATGACGATAAAAAGGGTGATGCAGGCAGAAAGGCTTCTCGCAAAACAAAGCTACTTGAGCTTTACAGCAAATGCAAAAAGGAAGCTGAGGATTTATATAAAGCTTTGCTTGAAACACCTAACGAAGAATTCAAGCGTGACAAGCTCTATCTTTATTACACACAGATGGGTAGATGTATGTATACAGGTGAGCCTATCAATCTTAGTGACCTGTTCAATAACAATCTTTACGACATCGACCATATTTTCCCACGCTCTAAGGTTAAAGACGATAGCTTTGACAACAGGGTGCTTGTTAAAAAGCAGGTTAATGCTTACAAGGATAACGATTATCCGCTTAATGCTGAGCTTCGAGCTAGGATGAAGAGCCATTGGAAATTCCTAAGAGAAAAAGAGCTTATCAGCAAAAAGAAGTACGAGCGTCTTACTCGTGTTACTCCACTTACTGACGATGAGCTTTCTGACTTTATTGCAAGACAGCTTGTCGAAACTGGTCAGTCAACAAAGGCAGTTGCAGAAATTCTTGGTGTGCTTTATCCAAGACCAAGCACAGAAATTGTATATGTAAAGGCTTCGCTTGTCTCAGAATTCAGACATAGCTACGATTTGCTGAAATGCCGAGAGGTAAACGACCTGCACCACGCTAAAGATGCATACCTGAACATTGTTGTAGGCAATGTTTATAATGAACGCTACACACACAATAAAAGTATATTTATCAAGGGATTGCAAACAAAGAAATACAGCCTGAACAGAATGTTCACCTTTAATACTAAAAACGCATGGATAGCCGACAACGATACATCTATACGACTTGTTAAACGCACTATGAGTAAAAACAATATTTTATTTACAAGGCATTCGTACATAAAGCATGGTGCTTTGTTTAAAATAAACCCTCTGAAAAAAGGTAGTGGTCAGGCACCATTAAAGTACAATTCCCCACTTAGCAATATTTCAAAATATGGTGGCTACGACAAGCCTACAGCTGCTTACTTTGCCTTTGTAGAGCATACAAACCAGAAGAGTAAAAGGGTAAGACAGCTGGTTGCTATCGACAGCTATATGCTAAGTGCATACGAAGCCAACCCAGAGGAATATCTTACAGCTGTTTTAGGGCTTAATGAAGCAAGAGTTTTAATCAGGTGTGTTAAAATTAACACCTGTATGGAAATTGACGGTTTTAGAACTCATATAAGTGGAAAAGCAAGTGGAGGCAAGGCTATAATACACAAGCCAGCAGTACAGCTTGTTCTTGGCTACAAGCAAGAGGTGTACGTTAAAAAGCTTTTAAAGCTTCTTACAAAGCTTGACGATTACGAAATAACAAGCTTTGACCAGGTTTCTGCAGAAGAAAACCTTGGCATATATGACATGATTACCTATAAATTAACTGAAACTATATTCAAGGTGAAATATTCCAAACTATTAGGTCAAAAGCTAGCTGAACACCGAAATTTATTTATTAGTCTTAGCATAAAAGAACAATGCTATATAATAGCCGAACTGCTTAAGCTTCTTCACGCTAACGCTGTTGTAGGAGATTTAAGATTAATAGGTGAATCACAAAATTGTGGTAAATTAACAACAACTTCAACATTATCCGAAATAAGTAATGTGAAATCAATTAAAATGATAAATCAATCAATAACCGGATTATACGAAAATGAAATTGATTTACTGAATATGTAAAATTTAAGGGAGGCAGTAACAATGAGCTGGCGTACTGTAGTAAT
>JAXJJE010000044.1:0-9730 GCA_036298405.1 Acutalibacteraceae bacterium | reverse complement strand
TTGCTAAGGATTACGGTATGAGTGGCAAGAAGATGAACAGCCTACTTCACGATTTAGGAGTGCAGTACAAGCAGAGTGGTCAGTGGCTACTATATGCCAAATACCACAAGAAAGGCTATACCCATTCCAAAACAATCGAAATCACTCGTTCAGATGGCACACCTGACATCACAATGGAAACCAAATGGACCCAAAAAGGCAGATTGTTTATATACGACCTGCTCAAGTCAAATGGTGTATTGCCATTAATTGAGCGTGAGGAAAAAGTAGCATAAAAGCTGGCTAACACAGCCAACTGGAACAGAAAGAGGTGAGAAAGATAGATAATTTCATCAAAGTTTTAATAATGTTCTCTTTAATTTTATGGTTGGTATGGTTTGTGTTAATCGTAACGCAAACGTGTGGATGTTTCCCTTAACCAACACATACAGACAACCCACGACAGCATACGATATAAGGAGGTGATTTTATGGGCAGAAAGAAAGATAGTATTAAGGGATATACATCAACATGCTACATAAAGGTAAACGGAGTAGATGTACCTTGGTATGAGGTCGAGTTCCTTGATGATGACGGAAAAGAGAAAAAAGTTACATGGTTTCTGCCAAGAGAGAAAACAGAGGAATATGTGGCTAAAATGCTAGAAAACATAGGTAAGCGAATGAGTGATTATGTATACGCTAACCCAGATAGCACCTATGCTAAATCAATAGGAAATGAGCCAGGAGTATATCCACAAAAACTAATGGATCTTTTACGACAAAATTAAATTCTAAAGGACGTGAAACCAATGCATAAACCAAAACCAATAGAGTACCTACAAGCGATACTCTATCACTTGAAATACAAGTGGCGAGAAATCTTAATGGCAGTGCTAGTAACAGCTATGGGGATATTCGCACTAGTTTATTCGGCAACGAATATAGCCCTGCTGTACAAACTAACTATGGCTACAGGACTAGTAGCATTAATAACAGCTGTTGTTATTTATGCACCAGAGCTTGGAAAGGCTATGGACAGGTTCAGGTTGAGAGAAGTGCCAGAGGATGAAACAGAAAGGAGCGTTAACAATGGCAACTAAAAAGAAAAGTGCCCAGGGTGCTGGAACACCACAAGGCACTAATACAAAAAAATCCACTACCATTGTATCAGAGATAATTGATATAGTCAATCTGTCCGACGAAGAAATTAAGCAGTCAGCCATAAAAAAGCTGACTGACGAGGACCAGCAGATCGACAGAAGCAACAGATACATATCAGCAATACATACAGCTGTGCTTAATGCCTTGTGCGAATTCTGCCGACAGAACGCAGAGTTCGCACAAGCTATCTGTCAAAGCGACAAGCACTTTACAGCGTGCCTTACAGAGATTGTTAAGGGTGTCAGTGGTAGTATATCGGACCTTGATTTGTACACTAGAGCAGTAAAATTCTATTTCTCTACTGCAACAATTCACTTTCAAATGCTGATAGATGTCGGTGATGGTGTACTGGCAGAGCCTTTAAAGCTGGTACAGGCTGAACAGCCTAACACAGCACCAGCACCAATGACTATATCGCTTGATAGCTTGCTTGATTGGTAGGTGCTGTTTGTGAGAGAAGTAAGAAAACAACAGCTGTTACATTCGTTCCCACCTGTGCCTAATGACCTTATGGAACAAATGAAAGGCAAGGGTGCTGCGAATTTCCTCGTGTTCCTTACATATGGTGCAGAGCTTTTTGTGCGTGGCTTCCATAGATACAGCAAGGGTAACAGATTGATTGAACGACAGAGATATGTCTTCGCTAAAGACGGAGCTGTTCGCTATGTTTTTGACGAACGCAAAGGCTGGAGCGTGACTAAGTATTTTCGAGAGCCTGTGTTCTGTTCGAAATCGTACGGATATAGCTTTGATAACACCTACCGTGCTCTTAATGAAGAGGCAATCTACAATAGTGATATGAAGTATTGTTGTATGCCCAGAGGCGAAAAGCTGATGATAAGCTACCTCAAGCTTTATTGCACACATCCTAATATTGAATATCTTGTTAAGTCTGGCTATGCACATCTTATCGAAACGGTGTACCAAGGATATTGGGGTGGTCTGGAAACATTAAGGGTAACTCAAAATATCAACTGGAAAAGCAACAATCTGCTTAAAATGCTAAGGCTTAACCGTACAGAGTTTAAGCTGCTTAAAGGCAGAGAATACAAGTATTCAAAGTATATAGCGTATCGTAAAAAATACCCCGACTACAAACCCGAGGAATTAATGACGATAATTAAAGTCGATTGGCCCTTTATTAACGATATAGAAAAAGCAACACAACCAACAGGTTTGTCAGCCAAAGGCTTGCGAAGTATCTGACCGAAAATAATATTCAATATTACGATTATGCAGACTATCTGCAGCAATGTCAGCAGTTAAGCTACAATCTGAAAGATACAGCAATAAATATGCCACGAGATTTTCATGCAATGCATGAAAGACTGACGGAAATCATCAGAATAAAGGTTGATGAAGAGGCAAACCAGAAACTAAAAGAGCTTTACTCTGAACGAATGAAATTTGAGTTTGAATATAAGGATTTAATTCTTATTCAGCCAAAGGAAATCGAAGAAATCGTAAAAGAAGGTAAGGTGCTGCGTCACTGCGTTGGCGGATATGCTGAACGCCATTCTGTGGGAACGACCAATATATTCTTCATCCGAAAGAAAGACGCTCCCGAAGTTCCTTATTATACGATTGAGGTTAGCAACAGATATACGATTGTTCAGTGCAGAGGCTACAGGAACGATAACGAAAGCCCTAAACCAAAAGAAATTATTGAATTTGAAAAGCAATACGCTGAATACCTGGAGGGATTAAAAAATGTCAGAAATAATAATCAGCGAACAGCATAAGCAAGCTGTTGAGCTGCATCAAAAAATACTTATCAGTGCTAACCTGGCACAGCAGAATCTATGGGATATGTGTACAAGCCTTAAGCAAATGCGTGACGGTAAGCTGTATAAAGAATTAGGCTATAGCAATTTTGAAGATTACTGCGAAACTGAGGTTGGAATGAAGAAAAGTAATGCTTACCGATATATTTCCATTTTGGAAAAAGTGGATACAAAAAATGTCCCACCGGTGGGACAAATCGGTGTTAAAAAATTAGCATTGCTTGCAACTCTATCAACCGAACAGCAAGCAGAGGTGGCACAGAATGTTAATTTAGAGGATACAACCTATAAAGACCTTAAAGCCGAGATAGACAAACTAAAAACCAAAAACCAACAGCTGTCAGACAAATCAGCAGACTACTGCAAGCAGATGATGTCAGCCAAGCAGGCACAACAGCAGGCAGAGGAACAGGCTGATAATTTACAGCAGATTATTAACAGCAACAGAACCAAACTAGACAGCCTAAAAGCTGAAAACAAACAGCTTGCTGATGAAGTTGAAGAGCTAAAAAGCAGACCTATTGAGGTACAGGTTGTTGACAACAGCGACAGCGAACGCAGATTGAAAGAAACAATTCAATCCTTAGAGCGTGAAAACATCAAACGCAATGAAGAGCTTGAGCGACAGTACCGAGAGGACGAGCAAGCTGTGCGAAGAATGCTTGAAAAGGATAAGCAGAACGCAATAGACCAGCTTACAGCTGAATATGAAGAAAAGCTGAAAGCCTTACAGCAAGCACAGCCACAGCATGATACCGACGACAAAGAGGTGTTCAAAGCTTACTTCAAAACAGCTTATGACAGCTTTAACAGAATGGTTGAATTTGCTGAAAATTCAGATAACAGAGATATCTATAAGAGCAAGATTGGTAATCTGATAAATGCTTTTATGGAACGAAAAGCAGAGATATAAAGGAGTATTTACAATGAAACTATATGAGCTAACAAACGATTTTACTATGCTGTTCGACCAGTTTGACGCAATCAACAGCTGGGAGCCAGACACCGATGCAGACGGTAACCCAATAGATGATGACGGAAACATAATTGAAGATGCAGCACGCTATAAAGAGGATATGCTTACAGCTTGGTTTGATACCCTTGAAAGCATTGAGGGTGAGTTTGAACAGAAAGCCGAGAGCGTTGCAGTTTATTTCAAGAATTTACAGTCTGATATTAAACAGCTTAAAGCTGAAGAACAGGCACTTAAAGGCAGACGATTACAGAAAGAAAAGTCAGCTGAACAGCTTAAAACATATCTTCTTAATAGCTTGCAGGTAATCGGCAGAAAGAAGATTGATATGCCGAGGGTAGTAATCAGTCTTAAAAATAACCCTCCAAAGCTAATGGTTGATGACGAGCTAAGCTTTATCAACTGGGCAATGCAGAACAATGACGATCTGCTTAAATATTCAGAGCCAGAAATAAGAAAGCAAGAGGTTATGAAGCTGTTAAAAGCAGGTAATAGTGAAATCCCTTATGTACATACAGAGCAGGGTGTATCTTTAACAATAAAGTGAGGTGAATAATATGGCTGTAATTTTTGAAGAGGCGACCCGAGAAAAATCAAAGGCAAGAATAGCTGTTGTTGGCCCGTCTGGTGCAGGTAAAACAGTTTCTTCGTTATATCTTGCTTATGGAATCACAGGCGATTGGAAAAAGGTCGCCTTAATCGATACAGAGCATAAGCGTGGTAAATTCTACGCTGACCGTTCAGACCTGAATATAGGTAAGTTTATGTATGCTGCTATGGATAAGCCTTACACACCAGATAAGTACATAGAGTATGTACAAGCAGCTGCAAAGGCTGTTGGTGAGAATGGTGTAGTGATTATAGACAGCTTTTCGCATGCTTGGGATAACGAGGGTGGTGTGCTGGATATTAAGTCCGAAATCGCTAAGCAAAAAGGAAAGAACGACTATACAGCATGGGACGATGCAGGCAAGATACAGAACAATCTGGTTAATATTATTCTTTCGGTTGACTGCCACACGATTGTTACTATGCGTGTAAAAATGGCTTATGCAATGGAGGTAAACGACCGAGGTAAAACCGTACCAGTAAAGATAGGCTTAGCTCCTGTTCAGCGTGAAAATACCGAATACGAGTTTGATATGTGCTTTCAGATTGACAGAAGTCATCAGGCTAGTTTATCAAAAGATACTACATTCCTCGACAGCTGGACAGGCATTATCACACCAGAGCTTGGTAAACAGCTTGGTAGCTGGCTTTGTGAGGGTGCAGAGCCACCAAGATGTGCTGACTGCAACAAGATAATTATGGCTACACCAAAGGCAGACGGTAGCACAAGAACCGTCAAAGAAATTATAGACGGTACTACCAAAAACTATGGCAGACCATTATGTATGCACTGTGTGGGTAAACTGATAAGGGAACAAAAGGAGAAGCAAAATGCAGCTGCGACCATATCAGAATGATTTAGTTGAGCAGTTACGCACAGCGTGGCGAGATGGCTACAAAGCACCGTGTATTGTACTGGGCTGTGGTGGAGGTAAATCCTGTATAGTTGCAGAGATTGCAAGACGAACAACATGGAATGGTAAGCGAGTTTTGTTTTTAGTACATCGCAAAGAATTAGTAGACCAGATTTTCAGAACCTTTGTGCGTTGGGGTGTACTTATGGATTTATGTGAAATCGGTATGGTGCAAACCTTTACACGCAGACTTAAAAAGCTCAAAAAGCCGTCACTTATCATAACAGATGAAAATCATCACAGCCTTGCTACCAGCTACAAGAGAATATATGAATACTTCCCAGATGTACCCAGAGTAGGTGTTACTGCTACACCCATACGCTTAAACGGTGACGGTTTAGGTGATGTAAACGATAAGCTGATTATCGGTGTAAGCACTAAATGGCTTATCGAAAATAAAAACCTTGCACCATATGATTACTACGCACCAAGCATTGCAGACCTTACAGGCCTGCACACTAAAATGGGCGAATATGTAACAGCAGATATTGAAAAGGCTATGATTAAAAATACCGTTTTTGGTGATGTTATCAAATATTATAAACAGCTTGCATACGGTAAAAAAGCAGTATGCTACTGTGCCTCGGTAAAGCATAGCACAGCTACTGCAAAGGCTTTTTGTGATGCAGGAATCAAGGCTGTACATATAGACGGTTCAACAGCAAAATCAGAGCGTGACCGTATTATTTCTGATTTTCGTAAGGGTAAAATCACTATTCTCTGCAATGTGGATTTAATCAGCGAGGGCTTTGATGTGCCCGACTGTGAGTGTACTATTCTGCTACGACCAACACACAGCCTTACACTATACATTCAGCAATCAATGAGATGTATGCGATATAAACCAGACAAGCGTGCTATTATTATCGACCATGTAGGCAACTATGCACGTCACGGTATGCCGGATGATGACCGAGAGTGGAGCTTAGAAAAAAAGCCAAAGCAAAGCAGAAAAAAGGCAGAAGAAAACCAAGCAGAAAGAGTTAAGCAATGCCCCGAGTGCTTCTATACCTTTGCACTACCTCCAGTGGGTGAACAGGTAGTTTGCCCACACTGCAAATACATCTTCCCGATTAATGAACGCAAGGTAGAAACAGACGAAACTGCAAAGCTTATAAAGGTAGAGGGCTTTAAGCTGGATTTAAGAACACCTGATGACTGTCATTCTTATCAGGATTTACTTGAATATGCTAAAAAGCATAATTATAAAACAGGCTGGGCGTACCATCAAGCAAAGAAAAGAGGAATGATAGCTTGACAGAAGAGCATAGAATACAAAATCAAATACGCATTGCATTGGCTGAATACTGCGTTATTTTTAGAATAAATGTAGGTAAGGTTAAAACACCAGACGGAAGATATTTTGATACAGGTGTGCCAACAGGCTTTTCAGATTTATTCGGTTTACGCAAATCAGACGGCAAGGCAGTATTTATAGAGGTTAAAACAAAAACAGGTAAACCCACTTTAAAACAAAAACAATTCATACAACAAATGAAGCTCAACGGTGCTATTGCAGGAATATGCAGAAGTGCTGATGAAGCAATTAATTTAGTAAAGGAGATTTAATATTATGGGATTTAAAGCAAATCAATCAGAGGCAATACAAGGTAGTGAGTTGAAGCCAGAGGGCGACTATGAGTGTATTATAGTTAGCTGTGAGGAACGCACAACAAGAAACGGAGCAACAGGCTTAAATTTCTCACTTGTTATCCGTAATGATATAGCAGATCAGAAATGTAAAAATGCGTATCTGTTTCATACTCTTTGGAAACGCAAAGAGCCAACAGAAGCCGATATGCAGGTAAATGGCTACAGCTTTGGTCAGGTAATGGGCATGGGTAAGGGTGCAGGCTTGCCAGATGGTAAGGATTATGAAAGCTTAGAGGGATTTTGCAACGACCTTCTGAACAAGCCGATAAGAGTAACAGTAAAGCACAGCACCTATAATGGCAATACAAGAGAAGAAATAAGCTATGTTAATGCAACTAAGTACCCGGATGTAAAGCATATTTTTAAGCCAAAGGCAAGCCAGACAAACACAGGCTATGCAGCAAAGCCTGAAATGTTTGCAGGTAATAATGGTGCTAATAGTACACCGTCCTATAACGCAGTACCAGATATCCTAGTGCCAGATGATGACGACATTCCATTTTAAAATTTTTCGTGCAACCTTGTACTTTTTTGTACAAATTAAATGCTTTTTAGGGGTATTTAATGAGAGGTATCTCAATAAATTAAAAGGAGAAATTTTATGATATATAAATACAACTCAATACCCTTAGAGCTGAGGCAATATAAAAACTGGGTGTGCTATCAGGCTGTACCTGACGAGCGTAGCCACAGTGGTGTCAGTAAAAAGCCGATAAACCCATACACAGGTGGCTTTGCTCAAAGCAACAATCCAAGCACATGGGCAGACTTTGAAACAGCAGTTAAAGAAGCACCAAAGTATTCGGGCATTGGCTTTATGTTCAGCAATACACCTTTTTTCGGTGTTGACCTTGACGATATGCCAGATGATATTGAAGACTTTAAAAACGGTGGCTGTAACAACATTGTTGCTGAATTTGTAAACACTTTGCAGTCATACACTGAATTTTCGCAAAGTGGTACAGGTGTGCATATCATCTGCAAGGGTAAGCTCCCTAAGGGTGGTCGTAAACGCAAGCACGATTTCGGTGGCTTTGAAATGTACGAAACAGGCAGATTTTTTGTTATGACGGGCGTCTATTGCAGTGAATATGCAGAGATTACCGACTGTACCGAAAAAATAAAGGGACTTCACGAAAAATATATCGGTGGAGGCAGAGAGCCACAGGGGGTTATTAATCGCACTGTGGTTAATCTGTCAACAGCAAGTGATATTGTACGCACTGCAAGCAATGCTAAAAACGGTAATAATTTTCAAGCTTTGTATTCAGGCAACACAACTGGCTATGGCTCACATAGTGAGGCTGATATGGCACTGTGTAATATGCTTGCGTTCTGGACAGGCTGTGACGCTGATAAAATGGACGCTATTTTCCGTCAATCGGGGTTAATGCGTGATAAATGGGACAGAAAGCAAGCTGGCAGTACCTATGGTGCAATTACAATCCAAAAGGCTATTGCAGGGTGTAGCAGTGTTTACAGCCCTGACAGCTATCATAACCAGAACGACAATTACAGCTTGAGTATAGGTAATTCAGCTACAAGCACTCCAACTACATCATCACAACAGCAACCAAGCGAGCAATCAAAGCTGTATACCCTTGATGATATGGGTAATGCAAAACGCTTTGTAGACTTGTTTGGCAACGAAGTACGATTTTCGTACACCGAAAAAAAGTGGCTTTACTATGACGGCAGAAAATGGTGTATAGACAATACGGGTGCAGTTCACCGAATGGCAGACAGAGCAACAGAGGCTATGAAAGCCGAGGCTAAGGTATACGCAATAATGGATGAGGACTCGGGTGGTGATATGCTAAAGGCTTTTGAAAAGCACCAGAAGGCAAGCCGTTCAAATAAATCTAAAAATTCAATGCTCAACGAGGTTATGCACCATGTGCCTATTTTGCCAATGCAGATTGACAGATACAAAATGTCACTCAATACTCCAGGAGGAGTAATAAACCTTAAAACAGGCGAGCTTAACCCTCATAATCCAGAGCATTATTTTACAAAGATAACCTCGGTAGATTATTCGAACACTGCCGAATGTCCGTTGTGGTTGAATTTCCTGAATGATATCTTCGGTGGCGACAAGGATTTAATACGCTACATCCAAAAAGCAGTAGGCTACAGCCTGACAGGCTCAACAGCCGAGCAATGTGCTTTCTTTCTGTTCGGAACAGGCAGAAACGGTAAATCAACCTTTATTGATGTTATCCGTGACATCTTCGGAGATTACGCAACCAACATTCAGCCAGAAACAATTATGGTTAAAAGCAGTCAGGGCAGTGCAATCAACAGCGATATTGCAAGATTAAAGGGTGCCAGATTAGTTACAAGTGTAGAGCCTAACGAGGGTGTACGCATTAACGAGGGCTTGCTTAAACAGCTTACAGGTGATGACACTGTAACAGCACGAAAGCTATATAGTGAAGAATTTGAGTTTAAGCCGGAATTCAAGCTGTGGATGGCAACCAACCACAAGCCTATTATCCGTGGCACAGATACAGGCATATGGCGAAGAATACATATGATACCGTTTACTGTTCAGATACCAGAGGATAAGGTGGATAAAAAGCTGAAATACAAGCTAAAAGCCGAAATGACAGCAATCTTTAAATGGTGTGTAGACGGTTGCCTGCTCTATCAGAA
>JAXJJE010000043.1:0-7282 GCA_036298405.1 Acutalibacteraceae bacterium | reverse complement strand
GGTATATATTCCAGAGGTTCTATTTCTCTTGTAGATACCTTCATACTTTTTAATGGTTCACCGTTCTTGAAAATACCCTCAAACAGCTTTTCTCCATACTCTGTAAAGGTACAGCCCATTCCTTCTCGAAGATTTCCTTTGATATTACCATCGTACACAACGCTTAAACCATCGGCAGAATATTCACGCATATATTCACATTCGCCGTTTACATATATACATTCGCTAACCAAAATACCATTGCGTATTATGTTTATTCTGCCATTAGGCACGCCATTTGTAAAGTTACCAGCCATAGAGGTATAGTCATCAATAGTAAGCAAGCCTGCACCATGATATACATTATTATTCCACATACCACAATACTCAGTTTTGCCAGAATTATATTTTATGCCAAATCCAGAGAAAAGATCGTTTTCAAAAGATCCCATATAGATACACTCACCATTAGAATATAATCTACCAGTACCAGATTTAACCCCTTCAGAAAGCTGTCCGTCGTAAACCTTTTGACCATTTTCGTAACAAATGCCACTTCCGTCTGGTTTATTATCAACAACTACACCGTTATATTTTATCATACCGTTTTTGTCATAGACTACCAGCTTACCTTTTGCAACTCCATTCTGGAATTTAGCCTCAGTGTATGTACCATCATTGTTGTAAAGTCTGCCGTCACCGTTATAAAGTCCTTTTTTCCACTGACCTTCATATATAAGCTGACCGTTTGATGACCTTAGTTGTCCTGTACCATTTGGTTGACCAGCTAAAAACTCTCCAGCATATACATCTGCATTATCATAGGTTAAAACACCCTGACCACTGTAAAGGTTACGCTTGAATTCACCAGTATATCTAACGCTACCGTCCGTATTAAATAATGTACCTTTGCCATCTTTATTTCCGTTTTTATATTCACCAGTGTAAACCAGTATTCCGTCAGCAGAAATAATTGTACCAAATTGCAAAGGTTCTCCATTTACATATTTGGCAATAAACATTTCTCCGTTTTCTGGATTAAATAAAATACCACTTTGCTGATTTTCGAAACGATTACCTGCAAAAACAAGCTTTCCGTTTTTGTCAAATCTTGCTTGAACAAATTCCTTTGTGTTCTCGGCATAATCAGCAACAGTTACACTTCCGTCAGTTGCTCTGAATTCAATACCAAAGCCACTACATTTATCATCACAGTAATTACCAACATACGATACTCTGCCTGTTTTAAAGAACGATACACCAAATCCATTTTTCATATCGTTTTTATATTCACCATCATAAACAGTTTTACCCTTTAAAGTTTGTGTTCTGCCAAACCCACTGCGATTATTAGCAGTGTCAAGCTCTCCAAAATATAATCCCTTTTCTTTTTGTGAGAGCATAACTGATTTGTCTGCTGAAAGCTCTGTAGTACTATTATCGTTAGTCTTCTTTTTAGGCTTTGCTGCCTGTAGATTTGGTACAGTTGGTTGGGTTACAGGTGATTGTGGTATTGGTTGATTTGATACAGGTAAATTTGCTACAGATGAAGGCACAGCTGGTTGTGATACCACCGTGTTTGCTACAGCTGATGACACAACAGGTAATGCCTGTGCAGGTACTGCTGTTTGCTCAATTATAGCTTCTTGATTTTGTGGTATGGAAGCAAGATTATTAACTACATCGTTTGCAGTAGTATTAATCTCAACTACAGGCTGTTGATTTAGTTTGACAGCTCCAAATACTTCATTTGTGTCTGCAAGATTTTTATAATTTGTATTTTCTCTTAAAGCAGTAATATTAAAATATTGCTTTAGGTTTTTCTTTGACTGTGCATTAGTGCTGTCAGTTTTTTGGCTACCAATTACACTCAGCCAGATTTCTTCTGTTTGCTCATCACCAAAATAGTATGTAGTATTTCCTACGGTTGCCGTTACCTCTGGCTGACAAGTAGAAACTGCTTTATGAAGAATCACGTTATTGTCAATGTTAGGTAAAGCATAAAGAATCTGAGGGAATGACGAGGTTGAATCATACATAGCAATAGCAGCTCGTTCATCATTTAGCCAAGGCATAAGGCATATTTCTGGTTGAGCAGTATTCTGGTTAAAATATTCTGTTTTTTGCCATATATGAGAGTGGTTAAAATACATTTTTTTAACTATAGCATTATTTGATGCTCTGTATATAATAATATAACCAGCTGGCTCTGTTGCAATATCTTCGGTTACTATACTATTGATGGTTGCTTTCCACTTCAATTTTCCTCTTGGGTCCATTTGGTATACGTAAGAATATTTTAATCCCTCGGCTGTAAAGCAAACCTTATCCTTTATTTTTTTGCCACCACTAATAAAATATTTGTTACGTGCATCTGTAAGAATATCTATGGGTGCCCTGTTAAGCTCTTTGTTATTAAAAAATACATTAAGATAAATACATGATTTATCCAGTAAATTTTTTGCTTGACTGTTCATTTTTATCCTCCTCACATTCCATACTAATCCACATTTTATAGTACTACAAAATCAATTTTTTTGCAAGCAGATTAAAGCATAACTAATAGTAAGACAGCTTTACATTGGATATTTTAGTAGTATTAGCCAACGCTCGCAGTTATACTTAAATAGAGTTAATAAAAAATGGAACAGCCATTAACAGCTGTTCCATAAAATGATACAAAATATTATTCTTTAATAGATTCTAAAGCCTTAGCCATATGGTCAGGTGATTCAATAACTAAATCTTCGGTATCTGCTTTATCTTTATCAGCAAAAGTAATTTTTAAAATAACAGGTGCAATAATAGTTGTGGCTACCACAACTATTACTAATGGTGCAAATAGCTCTTTATCCATTAAACCAAGTGATAAGCCTTTATCAGCTACAATTAAAGCGACCTCTCCTCGTGAAATCATTCCTGCGCCTATTTGTAAGCATTCCTTTGTATCAAATCCACAAATTTTAGCACCAACTCCACAGCCTACCATTTTAGAAAGTATTGCTATAATAGTTAGTAATATTGCGAATATAATTATTAATGCAGACATTTCTGGCAATTCAACCTTTAAGCCGATACTTGCAAAGAATATTGGTGATAACAGCATATAAGAAAGTGTGCTGAAGCGTGATTCAAGATAATTATGCTTACTTGTGTTTGAAAGAATTAAGCCTGCGATATACGCACCAGTAATATCTGCAACACCAAACACAATTTCAGACATCCAAGACATAAGCAAGCAGAAGGTAAACGCTAGAATAACAAATCTTCTGTAGTCCTTTTTATATCTGTCCATATATAAAGAGAACAGCTTATAGCAGATAAATCCAACACCAATAGAGAAAACAAAGAATGCAAGAATTTTAATCAATACTACCCAGATTTTTACATCTGAATCAGCAAAGCTTGAAATTACAGTTAAAGCGATAATACCTAAAATGTCATCAATAATCGCTGCACCTAAAATAGCATTACCAGCTCTTGAATTCATTTTACCCATTTCTTTAAGGGTTTCAACGGTGATGCTTACAGAGGTTGCAGTAAGTATTACACCTATAAATATACTTTTTAAAAGGTGAGTAGCACCAACCTGTGAATCAGGAATCATAAAATATGTAAGTGCAAATCCACCAATAAGTGGAACTAATACACCGGCAATAGCAATTGCTGCAGATGCCTTACCTGTTCGTTTGAATTCTTTGATGTCTGTTTCAAGTCCTGCCGAAAACATAAGAACAATAACACCGATTGATGAAACCTTTGTTATAAAATCGTCCTCGTGTAAAACATTTAGCAGTGCCGGGCCTAAAATTAAGCCTGCTAATAAAGCACCAACTACCTGTGGCATATGGAACTTTTTAAAAATTAAACCGAAAATTTTGGTTGATAGAAGAATAATAGCAATGTTAAGAATAAACATATATTCCTCTATTAAATGGTCATTCAAGCTGAAAATTTCCACAGTGTATACTCTCCTTATTTTAAATTTTGTTACCGAAAATTTACACATTGTTAAAAATTCGGATTATATATAATTATATTACTTTTTCTTTATAGGGTCAAGTTTATAGCAGTTTAAATTGTATAATTTTTCTTATTTAGTCAAAATAAATGATTTTTTATTCTATATTATAAATAATAGTTTCAGATGTTATAATTGACTTTTAAATTATTCTTAAGTTATAATATAAACGTTGTGACAACTTGTCATTTTATACGGTGTCAAAGGGGTGATTGTATGATAAAACAGACCTTTTATAATCTGGCTGATGATAAAAAGCAAAGAATAACAGATGCGATAATTAAAGAGCTTGACGAATATTCGTACGATGATATTTCAATAAATCGCATAGTTAAAAATGCTTCAATATCAAGAGGTAGCTTTTACCAATATTTTGATGATAAATCAGATTTATTAAAGGTTATTCTTGAGGGCTTCTCAGACGAGCTTATTGAAAACTATAAAAGCTATTTAATAGAAACGGGTGGAGAGATTTTTGAAGCCTGCGAAAAGATTTTTGATTTTATAATAGCATCGTCAAAATCAAAAAATTATTCAATAGCATTTAAGGTTGTTTTTTCTTTTACGAAAACAGCTGAGGATTTATTAAAATGTGATAACGAAAAACAATGTAAGCATAAACAGCTTATAAACGAAACAAAGCTCAATATTAATTATGATTTGTTGTTAAAACCCGATGAAAAAAGCATTGAGTACATATATACTATTCTTTCGTGTTTATTAACACGAGCATGGTTTGAGGTGTTTGTGATTGCAAGAGAGTATGAAGAAGTAAAATTTGAATTACTAAAATTCTTTGAATTAATAAAAAATGGATTTTATAGGAGGTAAGTAATGCTATCAAAATTTAGTGTAAAAAAACCGTTTACAGTATTAGTAGCTGTAATTCTTGTAATAGTGCTTGGTGTTGTTTCGTTTTTAAGTATGACACCAAACCTACTACCTAATATGGATTTTCCGTATATGATAGTAGTTACTACATACCCTGGTGCAAGCCCAGAGCTTGTAGAAACTACTGTATCACGACCACTTGAACAATCATTATCTGTACTTGATGGTGTGAAAAACGTAACTTCAACCTCTGCTGATAACTATTCTATGGTAATGGTTGAATTTGAAGATGGCACTAATATGGACAGTGCTGTAGTAGATGTAAGTGGTAAAATAGATACACTTGAGGGTGCTTGGGATGATATGGTAGGCACACCTACCATTATGGAGATTAATCCAGATATGATGCCAGCAGCAGTTGTTGCTGTTGATATGGAAGGTATGGATGTTATAGAGCTAACCAAATACCTTAATGATGATTTACTTAATAAGCTTGAAGGTGTAGAGGGTGTAGCTTCTATTACAACTGTTGGTTCAGTTGAAGAGGGTGTAACTGTAACCATCGACCACAACAAGCTTAAAAAGGTTAATGCTACTGTTCAGAAGGCTATCAATAGCAAATTTGATGAGGGTAAGGTAGAGCTTACCGATGCTCTTACTCAGCTTAACGACGGTATACAGCAGGTAAAAGATGGTGAAAAGCAAATAAAATCTGGTAAAACAGAGCTTGAAACACAAAGAAAATCAGCCTACGACCAATTAGCAGCTGCACAAAGTACTCTTGACCAAAAGCAGGCAGAGCTGTTAAGTGGTAAAATTCAGATTATTGACACAATCAATTCATTAACAGCTCAAAGAACCGAGCTGCAAACTACATATAATCAGCTTGCTGGTATTCAAAAAATAATTCTTGATTTGAAAAAGGGCATGCAGGATATTACTACAAATATTACTCAGCTTTCAGCATACCAAAAAACTGTTGATAAGCTTAATGCATTGCTCACAACCCTTGATCCAGAATCAGAGGAATATAAAACAGCTTATTCACAGCTACAAGAGATTGAAAATGCTTTAGCTAAGCTTGGTATTAAATCCGTAGATTTAACTGGTAAAATTGAAGAGCTTAGTGGAAAGCTTACAAAGCTTGAAGCTTCTTTTGATGCAATAAGAACTGCTCTGAAAGAGAAAGGATTTTCAGAGGATACACTACAAACAGCACTAGATGAAATGTTGGGTGGTATTTCTCAAATCGACTCTGCTATTACTCAGCTTAATGCAACTCTTAAACAGCTTGAAGAGGGTGAAATTTCGCTTAATGCTGCTGTTAGTGAGCTTGCAAGACAAAAGCTGGAAGCAGAATTTCAAATGAACACAGCCTATGTAGAGATAAGAGTAAACGAATCTACATTAGCTGCAACAAAGGCTCAGCTAGAGTCAACTAAAAAAGAGCTTGAAACCACGCTAGATACAGTAAACGACCAGCAAGAAACAACTCTTGAAAGCTCTGATGTAACTAAAATTATTACCATGGAAATGGTATCAGGTATTCTTACAGCACAGAACTTCTCAATGCCTGCCGGATACCTTACAGAGGGCAAGGATAAAAGTATTGTTCGTGTAGGTGATAAGTTTACAGATGTTGAGCAATTAAGCGAATTACTATTGTTCGACCTAGACCTTGACGATGTAGAGCCTATATACCTAAAGGATGTTGCAAAGGTAGAAATGAAGGATA
Source organism: Acutalibacteraceae bacterium (assembly GCA_036298405.1). Classification (GTDB taxonomy): domain Bacteria; phylum Bacillota; class Clostridia; order Oscillospirales; family Acutalibacteraceae; genus CAG-964. The sequence goes on along the minus strand of JAXJJE010000043.1, from coordinate 716 downwards.
ATTCTGATGAGGTATATGCTAAAATAAATGGCAATAACGGTTTGGTATTGACATTCACAAAATCATCAGAATCAGCAGTTGCAACAGTATGTGAAAATCTTGAAGCAGAGCTTGAAAAAATAAAATCAGAAACCCCTGAATTTAACTACACAGTTTTAATGGACCAGGGTACATATATAGAATTTATTATCAGCAATGTAATTTCAAATCTACTTGTTGGTGCAGTATTTGCTATAATAATTCTTCTGCTATTTTTAAAGGATATAAGACCTACATTTATAGTTGCTTGTTCAATTCCACTATCTGTTGTATTTGCTGTTGTACTAATGTACTTTAGTGGAATCAGCCTAAATATCATTTCACTTTCTGGCTTAGCCGTAGGTGTTGGTATGCTGGTTGATAACTCGGTTGTAGTTATTGAAAATGTTTATAGATTAAGAAGCTTAGGTGTTTCTCCTGTTAAGGCTGCAGTAAACGGTGCAAGACAGGTTGCAGGTGCTATTACTGCTTCTACAATTACAACAATCTGTGTATTTTTACCTATAGTATTTGTACAGGGCTTAACAAGACAAATATTCCAGGATTTGGCATTAACAATTGGTTATTCACTTGTAGCCAGCTTGATTGTGGCACTTACTCTTGTGCCTGCAATGGGTAAATCACTATTTAAAAATACAAAAGAGCATAAGCATAAATTTATGGATTTAATTATGGAT
>JAXJJE010000042.1:0-2882 GCA_036298405.1 Acutalibacteraceae bacterium | reverse complement strand
GCCTTTCAATTTCTGCAAGCTCCTGTGCATTGAGTGTGCTGTCTTTTTTTACAATATTGAGAATAAAAGTAGCCTTGCCCACGGAAATGTTGTTTTCCTCTGCAAATTTCTTTGCATCTTCAGTGTATGCTGATGTCTGCCTGATGATTACGGCATCGGCATTGTTGTTTTCAAGAGCAAGATTGATGTCAGAGCATATCTCATCTTTCATCTGCATTGCCTTGCTTTCGTCATCGTTGCAGACAGTAACGAGAATGCTGTTGTTATCAGCCATATATCCGTGCTGTACCATTGAGCCGATTATTGCGTTGACTGCTACCTTCACATCTGTTGACCGAAGATCCATATTGTCAAGTACTTCTGCCCCCTGAGTATTTACAGCAGAACAATCAAGCACCTTGTCATGTCTGTTTGCTGTGATTTCTATTCCGGGATTCACATCTATTCCGATAACTGATTCAACGGCGAAGTTACTGTAAAGCATTGTGCCTGAAATACCTGCAATAAGAAATGCAAGCAATATCATACCAATCATCACCAGATGATATACAGCAACGCTTTTTTGCTCATCTGGCACATATTGCTGTGTGGGGTCGGTTTCGTTTATGTATATCTCAATTTCAGAGCCTGCTTCAAATTTTTCAAACAAACTCTCAACACCTTCAAAGTAATACTCCTTACCCTTATATACATAGCTGTATAGAGGTATAAATCTTCTTGAGCCTTTACTTGTTTTTGAGTATCTTACATCTCTTATAACACCTTTCAGCTTCAACTTACAGTGGCGTTTTTTTGATATCGCTTCAAGAACAGGGCCAAGTGTAAGTATTACAACTAACGATACCAATATACCCACAAAAGCAACAGATATAAGTGCCATTGCTATATTTATAAAAACATCAGTCAGAAAAACAACTGCCAATACATAGGATAATATAACCAGCAGAATACCTATCGGCATTGTCAGCATCAACGCAATTACCAGCTTAGTAACCAGCTTGCTGCTCTTTGGTTCTACACACACTGTGTTTGCTGTATATGGAATCGGATACTGAAATTTTCCACCAAAGAATTTTTTCTGATTGTTATCTGTATATCTGTCAGGAGCTGAATTATAATTACCGGCACCATTGTAATTATTGTTATAATTATATCCGTTCTGATTATATCTGCCGTTATAGCTATTATAACCACTCTGATTATAATTACTACCTATGGTCGAGTTTATAACATTGTTAGTTGTATAATTTCCCGTATTGTTCCAGTCTGTATTCATATAATCATTCTGCTGATAATTTTCTGCATTATTCCAGCCTGTGCCTGTGTAATCGTTTTGTAGATAACCATTTGCGTTGTTCCAGCCTGTATATCCGTTTTCTGGGTTATAATATGAATTATCGTTACTCCAGCCAGACTGATTATTATTGTTGTTTGAGGCTTGCATAAAAATCCCCTTTCAAATCAATACTTACAATATCATTAATCCTTATAAATTATTTACAATAACATGCAACATAAAAACTGCTATAAAAACACCAGCAATTCCACCTAAAAAAGCTGACACATAATCGTATTTACACGAACGATAATATTCCCTTGGGTTGTTTGGGTTTATAAATATTTTAATAGTTTTTCCTATCGCATTATAGTTGTTGCAAGATGCTCTTGATTTAAACAAATATATTTTATCTGCATAGAAATATTTATAAATAGAATAATAAGATATTTTACCTTTATTGCTTTCTCGTTCATAAAAATCAATAATTTTAGCAGTAATAGGGTATGTACAACGAGCCTTTTTTTGCTTTGGTATAATAAATGTATTAATAAATCCTGTAATACCATAAAAACTCCAAAATCCACCAATCATTATAAGCAACAGAGATAGTAAAAATTCTGTAAAAGCTGATTTAGGCAAAATAAGTGCAAGTAAACCTGACACCATAGCATACACTGCAACAATAATCATAAACGTTGTACGCATTCTTGAAATCTTATTATCTCCTGCCCAAATAATCTCTGCTGTTTCTGGGTCGCCTGGCTCACGATAGCTATGTAATTTTCTCTCATATGGTCTATTATCATTATAACGTGAGCTGGCAAAGCTATTATTAGCACTACTATAAGCTTGATTATAATTGCTATTTCCATAACTGCTTTGGGTATAATTATTTTTCTGATAATTGCTTGATGAGTAATTATTCTGTGGGTACTCATTATATTGGGAAGTATCAGTAAAGCTACCTTGAATATTATTCATATTCTTATAGTTTGAGCTATCCCAATTATTCCCACAATTTGAAGCTTTATAATCGTTTTCTGGGTAATTATTTGTAATATTTTTTTCCCAGCTAATTTGCTGATTATTGTCATTGTTATTTAAACTTCCCATAAAAACCTCTCATAATATTATTTCTTAACCAAAAGTATCGTTATTAAATTTATCTGTCTTTAATTTTAGTTTATTAAGAATATCAAATGAAAATATTTGCACGTGATAAGAAATATGCTGGTAAAAAAGCTAACAACACTATCAGCATATCACGTATGATTGAAAAAAAGTAATAATCCTGTGGGTTGTTAGGGTTTATACGAATTTTTAATTTTTTTCCTGTTCTTGGTGAACCAAGATGTCTGTTTCTTGCTGCTTCTATAAGGTATATCTTACTTGCATACTCAAACATATAAATTGGGTAATACGCTGTGATTTCTTTTAGTCGATTCTCTGTGTCTCTCTAAGCTTGTTTCTACTTTTACATCTACAATTTTAGCACTAACCTTTTTTGTACAGCCATTAAGCCAAAGCGAATATCGTCGCCGTTAACTGTAAATGAAAGTGAGCTATAGTTTATGTGTGGTGGCAAAACCTTTATGTTATACTT
>JAXJJE010000041.1:0-3752 GCA_036298405.1 Acutalibacteraceae bacterium | reverse complement strand
GTGCATTTGTCATATCTGTAATAATATAACCAGGAGCCACAGCGTTAACTGTTACGCCTCTTACTGCAAGCTCTTTAGCAACTGACTTTGTAAGACCAATTACACCAGCCTTTGAAGCTGAGTAGTTAGCCTGACCAGCGTTACCGTTGATACCTACAACTGAAGCTACATTAACAATTCTGCCAGCTCTCTTCTTCATAAAGTGGCTATATGTATGCTTAATCATATTGAATGTACCCTTTAGGTTTACGTTGATTACTGAATCAAACTCTGCTTCGCCCATTTTTAGCATTATCATATCTCTTACGATACCAGCGTTGTTTACAAGAATGTCAATGCCACCAAACTCCTCGATAATCTGGTCTACTACATTCTTTGACTCCTCAAAGTTTGAAACGTCGCAGTAGTAAAGACCAACCTTTACGCCTAGTGCTTCGATTTCTTTCTTAGCGTTTTCGCCCTCTTCCTCTTTACCTACATATAGGATTGCAATGTTTGCACCCTGTGAAGCTAGCTTTTTTGCAACTGCAAGACCAATACCTCTTGATGCACCTGTAACAACGGCTGTTTTATTCTCTAAACTCATTTTCTTATCCTCCGAAATAAAAATTATATATTCAATGCCTCTAATGTAGCTTTATCCTCTACATTGTAAACTGTAACGTCTTTGTTAATTTTCTTAATTAATCCTGCTAGTGTTTTACCAACACCAACCTCGATAAATGTATCTACACCCTGCTCAATCAGGTTTTCTACTGTTTTTTGCCACTGTACAGGGCTTTCTACCTGAGCAGTAATAAGTGCCTTGTAATCATCAGCATAAGGCTGAGCTGTGAAATTGCTGTATACTGGAACATCTGGTGTGTTCAGCTCTTTATCCTGCAGATACTCACCAAGACCCTTTGCTGCACTGCTCATAAAAGGAGAGTGGAATGCACCACTTACTGCTAGCTTTACTGGTCTACCCTTTGCCTCCTGCACTGCCTGCATTAAAGGCTCTGCGTTTTCTTCTGTTGTTGCAACAACTGTCTGAATAGGGCTGTTGTAGTTTACTGGGAATGTATTTTCAAACTTGCCGGCAATTTCTTCTACCTTTTCTGGTGATAGCTTAAGTACAGCTACCATTGCACCCTTATTCTCCTGTGCTGCCTTATCCATAAGCTCGCCACGCTTGCAAACTAGCTTAAATGCTTCTTCGTAGCTTAGAATACCACTAAATCCAAGTGCTGCAATTTCTCCAAGTGAGAAGCCTGCAATATAATCTGGCTTAATGCCCTTTTCTGCAACAGCTGCAGCTGCTGCAAGGTCGGCAGTAAATACACAAGGCTGTGTATTTACTGTACGGTTAAGAACCTCCTGCTCTGCTGTAAAGCACTGAGCTGATGTACCCTCTCGGATACTATCTGCCATATCGTAAACAGCCTTGGCAGCTGGTGAGCACTCATAAAGCTCTTTACCCATACCTGTATACTGAGCACCCTGGCCTGAAAAAACAAATGCTATTTTACCCATTTAGCTGCACCACCTAATACCTGCTCTGTCTCTGTAAAGATTTCTTCGATAATCTCTTTACAAGACTGCTCTTTCTTAACCATACCAGCAATCTGACCAGCCATTACGCAACCGTTAGAAACATCGCCTTCTCTGGCAGCCATTCTAAGTACACCTGCACCCATTTTCTCTAGCTCTTCGTCTGTAATCTCACTGCTGTTGTACTCACACTTTGTGTACTCTCTTGTGAAAGCATTCTTTAGTGAACGAACAGGGTGACCAAGTCTTTTACCAGTTACAACTGTGTCGATATCCTTTGCTTTAATAATCTTGTTCTTATATTCCTGAGTAATTGTACATTCATTAGCAACCAAGAAACGAGTACCAAGCTGTACACCCTGAGCACCTAGCATAAATGCAGCAGCAACGCCTCTACCGTCACCAATACCACCGGCAGCGATAACTGGGATATCTACTGCGTCGCAAATCTGCGGAACCAGAGCCATTGTTGTGATATCACCAACGTGACCACCAGACTCGCCACCCTCTGCGATAACTGCAAACGCACCGTTTCTCTGTGCCATTTTTGCAAGTGTTACAGATGGTGTTACAGGAATTACCTTAATACCAGCCTCTAGCCACATTTCCATATATCTTGCTGGATTACCTGCACCTGTTGTAACAACTGGGATTTTCTCCTCTGCTACAACCTTTGCTGTTTCTTCAACAAATGGGCTCATAAGCATAATGTTTACACCAAAAGGCTTGTCTGTAAGCTCACGGCACTTCTGAATTTCTGCTCTTAGCTGTTCGCCGTTTGAGTTCATAGCGGCAATAATACCTAAGCCACCTGCGTTACTTACACCTGCAGCAAGAGAAGCGTCTGCTACCCAAGCCATACCACCCTGAAAAATAGGGTACTTAATATTCAATAGTTCGTTAATTGGGGTACTTATCATAATATGTACATTCCTTTCATTTTGATTTATTATACGAATGAATGTAAATCTTTTGATTTACATTTATTTTATGTTTTATTTAAGGTATCAGTCCTTATCCCATGTAATTACACAGCTTGCTGTTGTAAGGCCAGCACCAAAGGCACAGAATACAATGTTGTCGCCTTTTTTGAACATACCCTTTTCTACACAATCACTAAATGCAATAGCACAGCCACCACCTGATGTATTACCATACTCTGAAATTGTACGGATAAACTTTTCTGATGGAATATCAAGCTTTTCTGCTGCTGCGTCGATAATTCTGATATTAGCCTGATGTGGGATAACCCAGTCTATATCAGCCTCTGTTAAGCCAGCAGCCTTGATAGCTTTTTTAGTGCCTCTTACCATTGACATAACGGCAAATTTATATACCTCTGGACCATTCATATATAGGTATGGAGATTGTCCCTTATCCTTATAGAACGGAGAAGTGTTTTCGCCATGTGGGCAGTTAAGAACCTCTGTGTTACCCTTTGCACCGATTTCGATGTATTTCAGTCCGTCACCCTCACCAAGAACAACAGCACCACCACCATCGCCAAACAATACACAGGTTGCACGGTCTGTCCAGTCAACTATGTTAGACAGGTTATCAAAGGCAATTACCAAAGCCTTTTTTGCTCTGCCTCTTGTGAAAAATCCATCTGCAACATCTAACGCATAAATAAATCCTGAGCAAGCTGCATTAATATCAAACGCCGGGCACTTTGCACCGATTTCTTTTTGAATGATACAAGCCTGTGAAGGAGTGATGAATTCACCACGAAGTGTAGCACATATAATAAGGTCCAGCTCCTGTGCTGTAACACCTGCATTTTCCATAGCCTCCTTTGCTGCCTTTACGCAAAGCTCGGTCATGGTTTCGTCTTTCATTATATGTCTTTGTTTAATACCTGTTCTTGTTGAAATCCACTCATCATTTGTTTCTACTAATGTAGAAAGCTCATCGTTAGTCATTACATAGTCGGGTACAGCCTTGCCTGTACCAAGAACACTAAAGCTCATAGTTACTTTTCCTTTCAATTATGCAGATTTTTTTAATAATTCTTTATTAGTGGCACTATTAATTTTACTTGTAAGGAATTTATTCATTCTTTCCATACATTTTATAAGAGTACATTTTTCGCTTTCTTTCATATCACAAAGGATATCCTTAGCCATATTTTTTCTAAAACGCTTATGTATTCTGTCGGCATGTCTGCCTCTTTCTGTTAAATTAACATATACCTGTCTGCCATCAGTTTCACTTTTATGGCG
>JAXJJE010000040.1:0-14155 GCA_036298405.1 Acutalibacteraceae bacterium | reverse complement strand
CAGCAAAGTTCATCTGTGGTGAACCGATAAATCCAGCAACGAATTCGTTACATGGCTTGTCGTAAAGGTTCTGTGGTGTGTCAACCTGCTGAATGAAACCGTCTTTCATAACAACGATACGAGTACCCATTGTCATAGCTTCTGTCTGGTCATGAGTTACATAGATAAATGTTGTACCTAGACTTAGGTGTAGCTTAGAAATCTCTGTTCTCATCTGTGCACGAAGCTTAGCATCAAGGTTTGAAAGTGGCTCGTCAAGCAAGAATACCTTAGGGTCACGAACGATAGCTCTACCTAGAGCAACACGCTGTCTCTGACCACCTGAAAGAGCCTTTGGTTTACGGTCAAGTAGATGATCGATGTCAAGGATTCTAGCAGCCTCCTCAACTCTTCTACGAATTTCTTCCTTTGGAGTCTTTCTTAGCTTTAGACCAAATGCCATGTTATCATATACTGACATATGTGGGTATAGAGCATAGTTCTGGAATACCATTGCAATATCTCTATCCTTAGGTGCTACATCGTTAGCAACCATATCGCCAATTGTAAGAGTACCCTTACTAATATCTTCTAGACCTGCAATCATTCTTAGTGTTGTAGATTTACCACAACCAGATGGACCTACAAGAATGATAAACTCCTTATCTTCAATGTCAAGATTAACGTCTGATACAGCCTCAACGCCGCCGTCGTAAATCTTGTAAATGTGTTCAAGCTTTACACTAGCCATTTCACGTACCTCCTAGATCTCCTTACAAGTAACAGTAAGGTGTATTGTTTCGTATAATAATATATCACACTTTTTAAAAAGTTGCTAGTAATTTTTTTACTAAATATTCTTACAGAGTTTTTACACATACAACACTATGTTGAAAATCACTTTAAATTTTAGTACAAATTGTCAACAAATATGTCATTTATAGACAAATAGTCCATTGTAATCACATCTCCATTGTGCAAATCGACAGGTAAAAATAATTTTCCAATAGCTATTCTTTTTAAAAATAATACCTGTTTTCCTCGTACTAAAAGCATTTTTTTCACTTGATGAAACATACCCTCGCATATTTTAACCTCTACAGTATAATCCTTTTTTGTATCAACTACCTGTAAAAATGCCTTTTTGCAAACTGTTCCATCTTTAAATACAATACCATTTTCAAAGGCCTTTATATCATCATCATTTATCGGTGAATCTATTATTGCGTGGTAGGTCTTGTACACCTTCTTGTTAGGTGATGTAACCCTGTGTGCAAAATCACCGTCATTTGTTATCATCAGCAAGCCCTCGGTGTCTTTATCTAAGCGACCCACAGGGAAAAGGTCTTTTCTTTTGTACTCATCTGGTATAATGTCTATTACCGTTTTTTCTTTCTTATCCTGTGTGGCACATACAACACCAGCAGGCTTGTTCATTATCAGATAGATATATTTCTCAAATGAAATTTCGTTATTATCAAGCGTAACAGTGTCGGTATCTGTGTTAATTTTACGGCTGTAGGATTTCTCTACAGCTCCATTTACTGCTACTCTCCCCCTTAAAATCGCCTTTTTTACTTCGCTTCTGCTTAATACTCCTTGCTGTGCAAGTAGCTTGTCTAATCTTTCTAAACTCATTTTACCCCCTGTATCAGCGTTTTATCCGTTAACGCTGTCATAGTGCCATTTAATCCTGCTGTGCATAAATCGCCAGCTATAACCGTATTTTCGCACACAATTATATTACAGCTTACCTCGGTGTCTGCTGTACTGTTAGTAACCTGATATGTATATTTTGTAGCAATTTTACCCCTATAATCTTCTAAATTAAGCCCCTGTAATTGCTGTAGGGCGTTGTAATTTTCGTACACCTTATTAAACTCTGACGGAATTATAACCTTTGTAGCCTGTTCAGAGCTTTTGCTTATCTGAATACCAAATTGTGCAAGAAAATCCTCTGTAGTAAAAATGTCGCTTATAGCTGTGCTATATTCACCAATAATATCGCAATATGCTGTTGTTGCACCCGATAAGCTGGTAATTCTTAAAATAACCAGCAACAGCATAAAAACAATAATAAGCACAGTAGCAACCGAGCCTTTTGTAATTCTTTTAATTATGTACATAATACATACCTCCTGAATTTTTTATTTTCAAGATTATGTATATGACAATGGCTTTTTAGATATACTTTTAAATTATATTAATTTGTTAATTGTTTTATAAAATTATTCCTCAAGTCTTGCAGTAGCCTTTGCTATAAATTTTTCTGTCTTTACAGAAAAACGCTGGTGAGTCCCCTTTGCTATAAGTCCTGCGTTGTCATAGGCCTCTACAATAAACTCAAAGCGTCTGCCGTCACTTTCGGTAAGAGTTGCTACAGCATAAACCTCTGCACCCTCTGCTGTGGCTGCTAAATGCTCGATTGATATTTTTGTGCCTACTGTTGTGCAGTCCTCTGGTACAAGCTCTTTAGCTAGTGTACAAGCAGCGTTTTCCATAAGTGCAACAACCATAGGTGTAGCATAAACCGGTGCCGAGCCACTGCCCACACTGCAAGCAAGCTTGTCGATTGTAACTGTAGTAGTAACCTTTAATTTTTTATTTTGCATAAAAACACAACCTTTACATATTAATTTGATAGTGTATAATAAATTATAACACAATAAAAATTACACAACAAGATTAAGGAAAAATTTAATGAGTACATCAGAATTAAAAAAAGAAAACAAAAGAATTTGTATGCTGGACGAACTTAGGGGTGTTGCGATAATAGCAATGGTAATTTACCACACTCTTGTTTCGATGGTTTTTATTTATAATCTTGAATTCAGCTACGAAATATTTTTCAAAGCACAAAGGCTTCAGCCACTTATCCCTATAACATTTATTACATTGTGTGGAATAAGCTGTTCGCTTAGCAAAAACAACCTGAAACGAGGGGTAAGAATTTTTGCTATAGCCCTGATTGTAACGCTTGTAACCTTTTTGTTTATGCCACAAATGGTTATAGTTTTTGGTATATTGCATTTTTTAGGCTTAGCACTAATAATGTACTCGTTGCTTAAAAGGTATACAGATAAAATAAAAAACAGTATAGGTATAGTAGTAAGCCTGTTGCTATACATAATCACCTACAGCATACCATATGGATATATCGGCTTTAAAAGCCTGATTTATTTCAATTTACCATCACAGCTTTACAGCGTTTATCCATTATTTATCATAGGATTACCAACACCAGATTTCTACTCTGGTGACTACTTTCCAATAGTGCCACATTTATTTCTGTTTTTCACAGGAATTTTTATCGGCAAAATTTTAAAAGAAAAGGGTGCACCAAAGCTGATGTATAAAAAGCTTTGCCCACCACTTGACTTTATAGGCAAATATTCACTTGTGATTTATGTTGTACATCAACCAGCTATAATCGGTGTATTGTATCTGCTTGTTGAGGTCTTCAAGGTGTTGTAAGTGATTACAAATTAAACATCAACAAAAACCCGAGGCTAAAAAACAAGCCTCGGGTTTTTTATGTATTTATTTACTTTTCTTCGCCTTATGCTGTTGTCTTTGTTTCTCTAAAACCTTTTGATATTCCTTTGTATCCTTTGCAAGCTTACCACTAAGCAGAATTAATGCAATCAAGTTAGGTATAATCATAAGAGCATTCGCAATATCCGAGAAGCTCCATACAATATCAAGAGAAATAATTGCACCTACAAACACAAGTGCTGAAAATACCACTCGGTAAACATAGCAGTATATAGGCTTTTTAAGCAGATATTCAAGTGATTTCTCACCGTTGTACTCCCAGCCTATTATTGTAGAAAACGCAAACAAAATAAGTCCTATTGTTACCAAAAATGCACCCACATCTCCCATTACACTTCTGAATGCAAGTATTGTTAGCGATGCACCAGTAACTATTGACATTTTCTTGTATGAGCCATTGTCAGCAAAGGTTATGTGGTTACCCTTTGAATCTGTCCAAACACCGTTAAGTGTTGTAGCATTTGCAACGCAGTCAGCTGTATTAAGCTTTGTTTGGCTTATCTTTTTGCCGTTTAAAACCTTCTCACTGTCACAAGGTGTATACTCGGTTGTTTCTGCTGTACCAGTTAATACAAACCCATTCTCGGTTATCTTATATAAATAAGATGTTTCGTTCTTTTCTGCATTTGTTGCAGCTGTCATCACAAGCATACCATCATTTATTTTATATTCACCAACCTGATCAGTCTGTACTACACCAAGCATACCCGATGACGCAATTGCAAGACCTGTAATTGTACAAACAACAATTGTATCTATAAATGTACCACACATACTTATGTAGCCTTGGCGAATATGGCTGTCGGTGTGTGCTGCTGCAGCTGTAATTGCAGCCGAGCCCATTCCGGCTTCATTACTAAACACACCTCTGCCCACACCATAACGCATAGAATTTATAATACTGGCAGTAACTGTACCAGCTATACCACCTGCAACTGACTTGCCAGTAAACGCCATTGAAAAAATATTTGCTAAGCCCTGTGGTATGCCCTCTATATTACCAAAGATAACAATTAATCCGGATATAATATAGAGCACAGCCATTACTGGTACAAGCACAGATGAAACCTTAGAGATAATCTGAATACCACCAATTACAATAGCAAATACCGCCACCATTAATATAATACCGGTTACCCATGTTGGTACATTGAAGGTGGTGTTAACTGCATCAGAAATTGAATTCGCCTGTGTCAGATTACCAATACCAAACGAAGCCAGCAAAGCAAACACGGCAAACAATACAGCCAGCACCTTACCAGGGAGCCTATTGTTAAATGCAGCCTTAATTGAATACATAGGGCCACCAAGCATTTCTCCCTTCTGGTTTTTCTCACGATATTTAGTAGCAAGTGCACATTCAGCAAATTTTGTAGTTATACCAAATGCAGCCGATATCCACATCCATACCAATGCACCAGGACCACCTGCAACCATAGCAGTGGCAACACCTACTATATTACCCGTGCCGATTGTAGACGCCAATGCTGTCATAAGTGCAGAAAACGGAGAAATATCTCCCGATCCATCGCCCTCTTTTTTTCTTGCGTCCTTACTGAACAGCTCCTTTAACGACGGAAACAGATTTCTCCATGGTAAAAAGCCAAGCCTTATCGTTAAAAATATGCCTGTACCAACAAGCAGAATAAGAGTACCAGGACCCCATACCAAATTGCTGATACTTGCTAAGTAGCTCTGTAATACTTCCATTTTGCACCCACCTATAAGTATTTTTATTATAAAACCTAATTATAAATAAAAAACAAGAGGTACAGCCGGTGTACCTCTTGTGTACAACATATTAATTATATAGTATTTCTAAACCAAATTCAACCAAAAAGCACATTATTTTTGTGTATTTTAAAAACTGTAAACTTAACAAACACTTTAAATAAGTTAACATCGGTTTAATTTTAATAATTAATATGTAACATTAATATTTGGATATTCATCGAGTGGGTTATATTTTACATTATCATAGCGTGTTTCGTAATGTAAATGTGCACCTGTTGAATAGCCCGTAGAGCCTACAAAGCCAAGTAGCTGACCAGCCTCTACATAATCACCATACCCTACTGTAATAGAGCTCATATGTGCATAAATTGTAGTATAGCCGTCACCGTGGTCTATTCTTACCCAGTTTCCATAGCCACCACCACAGCCACAGCTGGAATCCTTACCCCAGTTGTGCACACAGTAATTTTCGGCAACATCTACTATACCAGCTCTTGCTGCTACAACATTTGCACCGTCTACACCAGCACTGGCAATATCAAGAGCACCGTGGTTAGACGAGCCTCTGTCTTCATCCCACAACGATGTAAGATGATAAAAGCCTGGTACTGGCCATACATAGCCACCTGCTATTGGAGCATTAGAGCCACTCTGATTGCCACCCAGGTTATTATTTGTAGGAGGCTGAGTTGGAGTTGGCACTGGCTTTGGCTTAACAACAACTGTTGAGTTAGAGCCAGAATTTGAGTTTGAACCCGTAGTTGGCTTTTGCGTTGGCTTTTGTGTTGGCTTTTGCACTGGCTTCTGTGTTGGCTTTTGTACTGGCTTCTGTGTTGGCTTTTGCACCGGCTTTTGTGTTGGCCTTTGCACAGGAGCCTTATTCCCGTTATTATTAGCATTGTTTGCATTTAGCTGTAGCTTATCGTAATAGCTTAAAATGTTCCCACTATTAACTGCACCATCTTCTCCCTCGTGAGAGTCAGAAATAGCTACATCCTGTGCATACAAATAATTAAGTCTATCCTGATTAGCCTGCAATATGCTCTGAAACTCGGTACGCTTACCCTCAAGGTCCTTTTGCTTTGTGTTAAGCGTAGCCAGACTGTTTTTGAGCGTTTTGTTAGCCTTTGTACTTACATTAACCTGCTGTGTTAAATCACCTATAAGCTTAGAATCACTCTCGGCAATAATAGAAACATACTCAAGCCTGTTCAAAAAATCATCAACACTGGTTGCACCTAAAATAACCTCAATATTACTTGCACTACCCGAAAGGTACATATCTAATATTCTGTCCTTCAGCTTTTCCTTATTACTGCTGATATCTGTACTAAGCCCCTTTATAAGAGTATCAGAATCATCAATTTGCTGTTGAAGCTGTGCAATCTCTAGCTTAGTAGCCTCTATATCTGTATTCAGCTTGGTAATATCTGCTGTTAAGGTAGCATTTTCACTCTCTTTTGTTGCTATTTCAGCAGCAGTATCCGTAGCAGAATAGCTAACTGTCTGCATACTGATAAGTGCAACAGCAATTGCAGAAAGAAATACCTTTTTCATTTTATTTCACCACCATTAAATTTTAATTACCAGCCAAGCAGCTCGTTGCCCTCTAGCTTCAGGTATCTTCTTATCGAAATACCTGCACCAATTGCACCAACTAATGCACCTGCACTAACCATTCCTGCAAATACATAGCCTACTACTGAATTAAAGCTGATAATCTCTAGTGCTGTTATATACTTAGTTTGCACTGTGCTTAAAATGCCCTCGTATATAAACTTCATAAGTATAGAGCTTATTATACCTGAAATCACGCCCAAAACCAAGCCCTCAATTATAAAAGGTATTCTTACAAATGCATTTGTAGCACCTACCGATTTCATAATGCTTACTTCAAAGCGTCGTGAATGCATTGTTGTTTTGATTGCTGTAGAAATAATAAACAACGAAATTAATCCCAGCATAAATACAACCCAGAATCCAAGTGTTGCAACAATATTGTTTAGCTCTGTTAGTGTTTTTGCAAGGTTACTTTTATCGCTAACCTTCAGTACACCATCAAGACCAGCAATGTACTTTGCAGTAGAGTCGTATTTTTCTAAATCTATCATTGTAATTTTATAAGCGTCTGGTAAAGGGTTTTCTTTACCTTTAAACTCATTTTTAAGGTCACCAAGCTGAGAATCAAACTCCTTTATGGCTTCTTCCTTTGAGTAAAACGAAATCTTTGAAATGTTATCAATAGACTCTATCTGCTTACCCACACGGGTAACATCCTCGTCTGGCAGCTGTTGCTCAAGATATACTGTAATAACATTTTCACTGCCTATTTTTTCAACCAACGCCTGCAAATTCGCACAAAATAAAGCTGCTACACCAGTAATTAACAGGCTAGACACTAATATACCTATAGAAGCTACCGACATACCTCGATTATTCCATACGCTTTTAATGCCTTCTTTAAATAAATAGCCAAATCCTTTCATACAAAAACCTCTCTGTTATAAATCGTCACCATTAGCTTCTTCTGCCTGACCCTCAAGCTGTTCGATTTTAATTTCTTGAATTAAATCGTCATACTTGTTTATATCAATCTCTGGCTCTGGCTCTTCTTCTGGCACCATGCTTTCTGCCTGTTCTTCCTGAGGCTCTTGCTCGCTACTTTCTTTATCAGAGGCAAATAAAACCTCTACATCAGCTTCATCAAGTCCTGCAATTTTCTGAGGCTCCTCTGCTTTATTTTCGTTACCAGTTTCTTCTGCTGTAGCTTCCTTTGGTTGCTCATCTGTATTATGTAAGGCTTCTTCTATATTTCTTTCGGCAACAACCTTACCCTTTTCGATTTCCATTATTCTGCCACCAAACATCTCAA
Organism: Acutalibacteraceae bacterium; assembly: GCA_036298405.1. Classification (GTDB taxonomy): domain Bacteria; phylum Bacillota; class Clostridia; order Oscillospirales; family Acutalibacteraceae; genus CAG-964. The sequence continues at coordinate 6,015 of JAXJJE010000040.1, read as the reverse complement.
CAAGCCCCTTATCGTGGGTAACAACAACCACAGTTGTACCCAGACTGTTGATTTTCTTTAAAATTCGCATAATTTCAAAGGACATTTCTGCATCTACATTAGCAGTAGGCTCGTCAGCAATAAGGATTTTAGGGTTATTAGCAAGTGCTCTTGCAAGGCTTACTCTTTGCTGTTCACCACCAGAAAGCTGGCTTGGTCTTACCATCATTTTATGTTCAAGTCCTACCAGCTTTAAAATACGTGTTACACGCTCTTTAATCTCTGACGAGCCTGCACCTATAACACGCATAGCAAAGGCTACATTATCAAAAACATTCATCTTATCAATAAGTCTGAAATCCTGATACACCATACCCATTTTTCTTCTTAAGTATGGCACCTTGCCTGACCTTAGCTTATTAACAATCTCTCCATCTATAATAATATCACCCTTTGTAGGCTTTTGCTCTCGCATAATAAGCTTCAGCAATGTACTTTTACCTGCACCCGACGGGCCTACTATAAAAACAAATTCACCGTCGGCAATATTAAAGCTTATATCATTCAAAGCGTGGGTATCGCTGTCTGTGTAAGTTTTTGACACATTGATAAACTCTATCACCTGTCAAACCTCCTATACATATTAATATTACACCAAACTCTGTTTAGCACGTTATTTAAAAATCGCCGAGTAACCTTAAAACAGTTACTTCGGCGATTATTGTTTTTTATATAATTACATTAATACTTTGTAGGTGTTGATGCAAGATATTTCTTAACCATTAATGCTACTTTAAATACAATAGCGTCCTCAAACTCTCTTAAATCCAAGCCTGTAAGCTTTTTGATTTTCTCAAGTCTGTAAACAAGTGTATTTCTGTGTACAAACAGCTTTCTTGATGTTTCTGATACATTCAGGCTATTTTCAAAGAACTTCTGAATTGTAAACAAAGTTTCCTGATCTAAAGATTCTATTGAGCTCATCTTAAATACTTCCTTTAGGAACATTTCGCACAATGTTGTTGGTAGCTGATAGATAAGTCTTGCGATACCAAGATTATCATAGTTGATAACTGTACGCTCTGTATCAAACACCTTACCTACCTCAAGAGCAACCTGAGCCTCTTTGAATGAACGTGCCAAATCCTTAATACCAGTTACAACAGTACCAATACCTACTGCACAATGGGTATAGAACTCACTTGACAAAGTATCTACAATTGAGCTTGCAAGCTTCTCAAGGTCTTTAGAATCAATACCAGTACGAATCTCCTTAACAAGAGCAATATCAGTTTCGTTAATGCTTATAACAAAATCCTTAGTCTTGTCTGGGAAGAAGTTTTGTACAACATCATATGCAGAAATATCTGTTTTAGATGTAATCTTGATAAGCATACAAACTCTTGAAATTTCAGAGTTAAATCTTAGCTCTCTTGCCTTTAAATAAATATCACCAGGTAAGATGTTATCAAGAATAACATTCTTAATAAAGTTAGCTCTGTCATACTTTTCGTCATAGTATTGCTTAATACTGCTTAATGAAACTGCCAAAAGCTGTGAATATTTCTGTGCAATATCGTCGTTACCTTCTACAAATACTGCATAGTCACCATTTGCACCACTACCAAAAGCCTTAAAGGTTTGTCCGTTAATTACAAAAGGAGCAGTAGAACCAAGTGTTTCTGCAGTTACGCTTTCGATTACTTCGCCAATTCTGCCAAGCTCACTGCAAGCAATAACAACTGATGTATCGTCAATTACACCAATAGCTCTGTCAATTGCATCCTTCATCTGATGAATTACACCCTGAAACAATCTATTAGACATATCAAAATCCCTCACCATTTCTTTAGTATTTATTAAATTCGGATAAATTAATTTTCTTAATCTTGATTGCGTAAAATATTTACAAAAATATGGTAACATTAAAGACTATAATTTATGTTATATTCATTTTACACAAAAAAACGAAAAAATGCAACACCTTTAACAATAAAAAAGAAGAAAGCATAAAATTTATTTTTATTTGATACTAAATTTTTGGTTAGAAATATAAAAAAGGGATTAGTCTTACTTGCTATGGTAAGACAACCCCTTTTTTGTTTTAGAATATTCTATTTATCAAGCCTTTGCCTTAACCTTTACCTTTTTAGCAGGCTTTGCGTCTGGCTTTTGATTTTCTGTAAGGTTTTCTTTGGCAACTGCAAGCATAAGCTTAATTCTGTTTTCCTGATTTACTCTTGTTGCACCTGGGTCGTAGTCGATAGCCACAATATTTGCAATTGGGTTAATCTCTTTAATTTTTCTTATCATACCCTTACCACAAATATGGTTAGGCAAGCAACCAAAAGGCTGTGTACAAACAATGTTAGGGTAACCACTTTCTGCAAGCTCAAGCATTTCTGCTGTAAGCAACCAGCCCTCACCCATTTTGTTACCCAAGCCGATTACACCATCAACAAGGCTTTTAAGGTGGCTGTATTTTCCTGGTGGAGTAAAGCCGTGCTTTTCAGCACACTCTATTGTAAGGCTTTCCATACTCTCAAGATATTTATACAGCATATTAACAACAGCATATTTTACCTTGTTACCACCATACAGCTCAATATCCTGCAAACGGTTATCAACCTTAAACAGTGCAAAGCCCATAATACCAGGTGTGCACACCTCGCAATCCTGCTCGTTAAGGAATGCCTCAAGATTGTTATTACCCAGTGGAGCATACTTTACATAAATTTCGCCAACTACACCAACCTTTACCTTTGGCACGATGTTACGCTCAATCTTCGCAAATGCTCCTGCCATTTCATCTAACAATTGCTTTTGCTGACTAAGCTTAAAGCCTCTGCCAGCCTTAAATTCATCAAGTATTTTATTTATCCATGTGTTAACAAGCTTCATACTCTCACCCTTGTTAACCTCATAAGGCTTTGTTTGGTTGCTTAAAAGCATAAGAGTATCGCCATAAACCAATGCACCTATAATTTTGCGTATCATTGGCAGTGTAAGACTGAAGCCAGGGTTGCTCTCAAGTCCTGAAACATTAAGTGATATTACAGGCACAAACTCAAGACCAGCCTTTACCAGAGCCTTTCTTAGCAGGTGAATATAGTTAGAGGCTCTACAGCCACCACCTGTTTGAGTAATCATAAGAGCTGTTTTGTGAACATCATACTTACCACTCTGCAAGGCATGTATAAATTGACCTATAACAAGCAAAGCTGGATAGCAGGTGTCGTTATGTACATATTTAAGACCAACCTGAGCAATCTCAGGGCCGTCAGTTTCTAGCAGAACAGTATTATAACCATATTCGTCAAATACACCCTTCATAATACGAAACTGAATGTTAGCCATCATTGGCAAAAGAATTGTGTATTCTTTTCGCATTTCCTTTGTAAACAGCAGTCTGCCTGTTTTATCGTATTTTAAAGTAGCCATATCAATTCTTCTCCGTTAATTCTGTGCATTTTTCTTTTTGTCCTTTTGCTCTGCAATAGCTGCAAGCAAGCTTCTAAGTCTAATCTTAACTGCACCTAAATTTGTAATTTCGTCAATTTTTATCTGTGTATATATTTTACCCTCAGACTCAAGAATATCTCTTACCTCGTCAGTTGTAATAGCATCTACACCACAGCCGAATGATACAAGCTGTACAAGGTTTATATCATCACATTGTGCAATATAGTGAGAAGCAGAGTATAGTCTTGCGTGGTATGTCCACTGGTTTAGTACTGATGATTTGTATTTTTCTACCTTATCGGCAACTACATCCTCAGAGATTATTGCTACATTAAAGCCAGAAATCAAGGTATCTATACCCTTGTTTATTTCTGGGTCTACGTGGTAAGGTCTGCCTGCAAGCACGATAATTTCTTTCTTCTCGCTTCTTGCTTGGTTTATAATTGCCTCACCCCTTGCCTTTATCTTCTCCATATGTCTGTCATATTCAAGATAAGCCAGCTTCGCAGCAGCCTTTACCTCTTTAAGGGTAATTCCGTCAAAGTAATTAGCCAATACCTCGCACATCTTCTTAGGGAAGTCATTTTTACGATGCACACCTAAATAATCATTAATAAATTTAACCTTTTTAATGTCCTTCATATTAACCTTTAATACCTCTGAGTAATAGGCAACTACAGGACAATTATAGTGGTTGTCACTTCTGCCCTCGTCAAAATTATAAGACAAGCAAGGGTAGAAAATTGTATCTATACCGTCGTTAATCAAGGTCTGTACGTGACCATGCATAAGCTTTGCAGGGTAGCAAACAGTATCCGAAGGAATTGTCTGCTGACCAAGTGCATATATCTTTCTGTTTGATACAGGTGAAGTATGAACCTCAAAGCCAAGAGCTGTAAAGAATGCGTGCCAGAATGGTAGCATTTCGTACATATTCAAGCCAAGAGGAATACCTATTTTGCCACGAGTACCCTTTTTAGGCTCATAGCCTTTAAGTAGCTGTAGCTTGTACTCATATATATTTAAGGTTTCGTCTGGCTTTTTCTTTGTAATAGGCTTTTCGCAACGATTACCAGCAATAAAGCGTCTGCCATCTGAAAACTTATTAACAGTCAGTCGGCAATTATTGTTACAACCACCACAGTTAATAACGCTTATTTCGTGAACAAACTCCTTTAACTGTTCAGCTGTTATAAGTGTGCTTCTGCCGTCTTTGTATTTAGACTGTGCATATAGTGCTGCACCATATGCACCCATTAAGCCAGAAATTGCAGGACGAACAACCTGCACACCCATTTCTTGCTCAAATGCACGTAGCACTGCATTATTAAGGAATGTACCACCCTGTACAACTATCTTTGTGCCAAGCTTTTTAGGGTCAGAAACTCTGATAACCTTATAAAGTGCATTCTTAACTACACTTAATGACAAGCCGGCAGAGATATCCTCGATTGTTGCACCGTCCTTTTGTGCCTGCTTAACAGAGCTGTTCATAAATACAGTACAACGAGAACCTAAATCAACTGGTTGCTTTGCAAACAAGCCAAGCTTAGAGAACTCCTCTATGTTATAGCCAAGTGCATTTGCAAAGGTTTGTAGGAACGAGCCACAGCCTGATGAACAAGCCTCGTTCAAGAAGATATTATCAATTGCACCATTATGTATTTTAAAGCATTTAATATCCTGACCACCGATGTCGATAACAAACTCAACATCTGGCATAAACTTTTTAGCTGCTGTAAAGTGAGCAACTGTTTCTACTATGCCAAAATCAGCCATAAATGCATTTTTAATAATTTCTTCACCATAGCCTGTTACAGCTGAAGCTGCAATATAAACATCTGGAGCCTGCTTATAAAGCTCCTCTAAAAACTCTTTAATGATAGGTACTGGGTTACCACTGTTAGACAGATAACGAGATGTTAAAAGCTCGCCATCCTCACCCATTACAACAGCCTTTACAGTTGTAGAGCCTGCATCTATACCTAAAAACGCCTTACCCTTGTAGGTTAGCAGGTCAGCACTTTTTACCTGAGCCTTCTCGTGGCGTTCTATAAAGTCGTTATAATCTTCCTCTGTTTTGAATAGAGGTGGATTAAACGCAAAGTTACCACTACCGTGATAATTATTAATCTCGTCAATAACCTTATTAAAGCTTACAGCATTTTCTGCACATAAAGCAGCACCACAAGCAACATAATAAAGTGAATTATCCGGACATATACCCTTAGTATCCAAAACCTTGTCAAAGCGTTTTCTAAGCTGCTCCATAAAGGTTAAAGGTCCACCAAGGTATACAACCTGTCCTGTTATCTCTCTACCCTGTGCAAGACCAGCAACTGTCTGGTTTACAACAGCAGTAAAAATACTCTCGGCAATATCGCTTTTTCTTGCACCCTGATTAAGCAATGGCTGAATATCTGTTTTAGCAAATACACCACAGCGTGAAGCAATAGTATATATTTTTTCACTTGTAGCAGCCAAAGCGTTAAGCTCCTCTATAGGAACATTAAGCAATGTAGCCATTTGGTCAATAAACGCACCTGTACCACCAGCACAAGAGCCGTTCATTCT
>JAXJJE010000039.1:0-3281 GCA_036298405.1 Acutalibacteraceae bacterium | reverse complement strand
TTGACAATCTGGTTTTTAAATCTGCCTTCCTCATCAAGTGGAACGTTAGCCTGAGCAACGATGTAATCGTCCTCCATGTCAGCTGTCATATATACAACATCGTCCGTTACAACGCCTGTTTCTTTATCTACCTTACGGAAAGGTGCCTCGATAAAGCCATATTTGTTGATTCTTGCGAATGTAGCAAGGTATGAAATCAGACCGATGTTAGGACCTTCTGGTGTTTCGATAGGACACATACGGCCATAGTGGCTATAGTGTACGTCACGAACCTCAAAGCCTGCTCTATCTCTTGACAAACCACCAGGACCAAGTGCTGAAAGTCTTCTCTTGTGTGTTAGCTCAGCAAGTGGGTTTGTCTGGTCCATAAACTGTGACAATGGAGAAGAACCGAAGAACTCCTTAATTGCAGCTGTTACAGGACGGATATTGATTAGGTTGTTAGGTGTAAGACCCTCAATATCCTGAGCGTTAAGTGTCATTCTTTCTCTGATAACTCTTTCAAGTCTTGAGAAACCGATTCTGAACTGATTCTGTAGAAGCTCACCAACGCAACGGATACGACGGTTACCAAGGTGGTCGATGTCGTCTGTTAAGCCGATGCCATGAGCTAAGTTGTTCATATAGTTAATTGATGCAAAAATATCATCAATAGTGATTGTATTAGGAATAAGGTCAGCTCTTCTTCTGCGAAGCTCTGCCTTCAGTGTAGCCTCGTCATCACCACAAGCGTCAAGGATTTCCATAAGAACATCAAACTGAACCATCTCGTTGATGTTACACTCTTCCTCAGCGTCAAAGCTTACATACTTGCTGATGTCTACCATACCATTTGATAGAACCTTAACTCTTGCACCCTCACCATCGTAAACATAAGCCTCTTTTACACCTGCGTTTTCAATTTCGAGTGCAAGGTCTTTATTTACAACCTCGTCAGGCATAGCCATAATCTCGCCTGTGCGTGGGTTTACGATTGGCTCTGCAAGCTTCTGCTCTGTAATTCTTGAAGCAATACCAAGCTTTTTATTATATTTATATCTGCCAACTCTTGACATATCGTATCTTCTTGTGTCGAAGAATAGACCGTACAAGTGATTCTGTGCGTTTTCTAGTACAGGTGGCTCACCTGGTCTTTGCTTTTTGTAAACCTCAAGCAAAGCCTCCTCTGTATTGTGGCAAGGGTCCTTCTCTAGTGTTGCACGAATTCTCTCGTCCTCACCAAAATGCTCAAGAATCTGAGCGTCTGTGCCAAGACCCAAAGCTCTGATAAATACAGTTATTGGAATTTTTCTGTTCTTATCAATACGAACATAGAAAACATCGTTCAGGTCGTTTTCGTATTCCAGCCAAGCACCTCTGTTAGGAATAACAGTAGAGCTGAACATCTTCTTAGATGTTTTGTCGTACTCCATCTTGTAGTATACGCCCGGAGATCTAACAAGCTGAGAAACTATAACTCTCTCGGCACCGTTGATTACAAAGGTACCACTTGCAGTCATTAATGGGAAGTCACCCATAAATACATTAGACTTTTTAATTTCACCTGTTTCGGTATTTGTAAGAGTAGCAGTTACTCTTAGAGGAGCAGCGTATGTTGCATCTCTCTCTTTACATTCCTTTACACTGTAGTTAGGGTTATCAACATCCAGTGTGTAATCAATGAAGTCAAGCACGTATGTTCCTGCATGGTTAGTAATACCAGAAACATCCTTGAACACCTCTTTTAAACCCTCGGTCAGAAACCAGTTGTAAGAATTCTTTTGAATTTCGATAAGGTTAGGCATTTCGATAACTTCATCAATTTTAGCAAAAGACATTCTTTCTGCTCTACCAAGCTTTACAGGCTTGACATTTACCATAGGCGTATCACTCCGTTCATAAAATTTTGTTGGTAATTTTTATATTCACCAGATAACCAAATGACTTGAAAAATTCCCAAAAAGGTATTGATTTTTTTTAAAATCTATGCTAATATTCATTCGTTAAAGAATTGAATAGGGTACTTTTTGCCATTATGCTACATTCTGTAAGTATACCCCCTTGATGTCAAATTGTCAAGGGGTTTTTTGTTTTTTTACAAAAACGGCATAAAATTTAAAGTTTTTCACATTTCAACAAGAAAATACAAGGTAAATAAAGCCTTGTGCAACACTTGGCTGGGTTGTAACTTTCTGAAGCATAAAAACCCCCACTTAATAACAGTGTTTACAGTTGTTATTAAGTGGGGGATTACGCATACACAGCAGAAAATCTGTTTGCAGGAATTTTGTTGTTGTGTCAAAAAGCGTTATTTTCTGAATACAAATAAATATTCGTGAGCAATCAATAAAAAGTTATACTTAACGCTATTTGTTTTCCAATATCCTGTTGCTTTGCAGTTGTGTTGCTCTTTGATAATCAATTCTTTCAGCTTGAATCCAGCATCTTCAAAGATACGCATAACATCAAAGGACATTGGTATCATATGCCCTTTTTGGCGGGTATCACCCATAAGAATGGCACAGAATTTGTCATTTTTCAGAACACGATAGCTCTCTGAGGCAACCTTTTTCATCTCTTCAAGAAAATCATTGACCTTCAACAAAGATAAGTCTTCGGGAATATCCTCGCTATATTTAATTATATTTGCATATGGTGGATGAGTACATATCAAATCAATACTATCATCTGGCACAAAGTCCAGATTTCTTGCATCACCCTTATGAAGGTACACTTTTCCGTTTGCACCCTCGTGTTCAAATGCAGTTTTCTCCTTACAGCGAGCAAGTGCCACATCATTTATGTCTACGCCAATTATATTGCGATTAAGTAGCTTTGCTTCTACAAGGGTAGTGCCACCACCTGCAAACTGATCGAGAACTAAATCACTCTCTTTTGAATATCGAAGCATAATGTTTCGAGGTATATACGGCGACCAGTTTCCACGCCATTTCGCATCATGGGTTGCCCAATTACCACGATTCGGAAAAGACCAGTGGGTAGTCATTTCCAATTCGAAATCTTCTGGTTCCCATTTTGTTATTTTCTTAGCCATTACCTAAAAACCTCGCTGATTACACCATCTTCTAAATCCTTGATGTTGTAAATATGTTGCATAACATCAAATGTTTCTTCAAGATTGTTTTTGGCACTTGCCCAACCTTTTCCATCTGTAAACCAGACGAATGTAAAACCATCTATTTTTTCGCTCTCCATTGCAAGAGTTTTATAGCTGCGTGCTGTTTCGTTTAGCTTACTGCCTCCACCCTGATAGAAATTTGTTTCGATACCATAAATCATAT
>JAXJJE010000038.1:0-7379 GCA_036298405.1 Acutalibacteraceae bacterium | reverse complement strand
TAAAAATACAAAACCAATTCCACTATTGATAATCCAGATAATGTCTTTGTTAGTGATTACTTTTTCTAAAGCCTCTGGTAAAAAGGCAAGTGAGTTATTTACAAAGTGGATTATAAGTGCTGGTATAATAGAGTTTGATTTAACTGTAACATAGCCAAGCACTAAACCTGTTAAAAATGTAACAGGTGTTTGTAAAAAGTTTGCGTGAGCAAAGCCGAACATTAAAGCAGAGATTATAATTGCAAACGCATCGCCATGCTTTCTTAACGAGCCTAGTATTGCACCTCGGAATAAAAATTCCTCTGTAACAGGTGGTACTATTGCGATAGTGAAGTAATAAATGATATTAGGAACTACACCATTAATTTCACCATAGTCTGGCATATTATTTTCAAAGCCAAATAAGCCTAAATTAAGATTCATAAGCGTTAACAGTAAATTGAAAATAAAAATAAAGCCCATACTTGCAAAAGTATATTTAATTATGTCAGATATATTTACTTTATTTACTGTAAGTACATCGTCAAGCCTGAATTTGCAAAGCTTTGTTATAATAATACCGGTTATTCCCATTCCTAAAAGGGAATTTATTGCATTCATAATATACATTGTTAACGGCTCTACACCTTGAATATATCCAGAATTATCCAGACTATATGCATTTGTAAAAGCAACAGGAATAGATAGTATGGTTACAATAATCAGAGAAATACCAGCAAAAATAAGCATTCCACCTGCTACCTTGTTAGAAGACGATTTTATACTTCGCTTTTCTTCTTCCTTTTTTCTGTCCTTTTCCAGCTTAACAGGGTCAAGCGTAATATTAGGTTGCACAGGGTTTACAACGTAATTAATTGGTTGATTATAATTAAATTGATTGTTGTAGCCACCATTAAACTGACTACCAGAATAATTAGTGTTACCCTGCTGAAATCTCTGTGGGGGATAGTACTGATTTGGTTGATTATTATATACAGGCTGAGTAAAATTACCATTATTCGGTATGCCTGTATTATTATAAAAATTGTTCATTTTTTAACACCTCACTTATGCATTATATCATTTTAAATTTATAAAAACAATATATTTACTTTTATTTACATTTGCTTAATAATTATTATTTTGAAAAATTACAAAATCTTGGTATAAGTATTAATTTTTATGTATGTATAAATAATGAATATTACTTGATTATATGCAGATTTATGTTATAATAAAGGTTAATAATTATGCACCTTAACATTATAAATAAAAAAGGGATGATAACAATGAAGTCAAAACTATCTCGCAGACAAGCCAGAGAACAGGCATTTTTGCTGGCTTTCGAAAGAAATTTTAAAATCGAGCCTATACAGGAATTAATCGAAATTGCTATAGAAAGCAGAGATTTTGAAGTAGACGATTTTGTGATTGAACTATTAGAAACAATAGAAGCAAACGAAAACGCTATAAACACCTTGATTGAAGAAAATGCAAACCGTGCATTACGTAGAATTTCTAAGGTTGCTTTAAGTGTGCTTCAGCTTGCAATTTGTGAGCTGAAATTTACTGACATTTCAAAAACTAAGGCTGAAAATCCAGTAAGTGTTATTATTAACGAAGCTGTTTTGTTGGCTAAAAAATACTCTAGTCCTGAAGAAGCGTCATTTATTAATGGAGTTTTAGGCTCTATTGTACGCAAAAATGGTTAATTATGAGTAAAGCCTATTTAGCAATCGATACAAGCAATTACACTACCTCTACAGCTGTTTATCAGGATGGTAATATAATACAGGCTAAAAAGCTTTTGCCTGTAAAGAAGGGTGAGCTTGGCTTGCGTCAGAGTGATGCCGTTTTTCATCATACAATACAATTACCACAGATGGTAGAACAGCTTACAGAAATAGTACCAATTAACACTTTAAGTGCAATTGGTGCTTCATTTACACCACGTAACGCAGAAGGCTCGTATATGCCGTGCTTTACAGTGGGCAGTGGTTTTGCAAGAAGCCTGAGTGCTGTTACAAATACCCCACTTTACCGATTTTCACATCAGCAAGGACATATTGCCGCCGCTATTTATTCATCAAATCAGCTTAACCTGTTTAACCAAAAGCACTTGGCTTTTCATATTTCTGGTGGTACCACAGAGGCACTTATTGTTACACCCGACAAAGAGAACATACTAAGTGCAACGCTGGTTGGAAAAACGCTAGACCTTAACGCAGGTCAGCTTGTTGACCGTGTGGGGGTAATGCTAGGACTACCTTTCCCGTGTGGTAAACATATCGAACAGCTTGCACTTAATTTTTTAGGCGAATTAAAAACAAAGCCAACAATAAGGGGCTGTGACTGCTGTTTATCTGGTGTACAGAACATATGCGAAAAGCTGTATAAAGCTCAAGTATCAAAGGAAGAAATTTCTGCCTATGTGTTGAAGCATATAGAAGATACTCTATATAAAATGACAAAGAATATTTTTGCAGAGTATGGTAAAATGCCATTGCTGTTTTCAGGTGGTGTAATGTCTAACAGCATTATACGAAATAATCTTACAGAAAAGCTTGGTGCATATTTTGCACAGCCAGAATTTTCTGCCGATAACGCTGCTGGTGTTGCAGTGCTTACCGCTATTAAAAGCAAGGAAGATATTATATGAGAAAAAATTCAATACTCACAGTATCACAATTGAATTTTTATACAAAGTCACTCTTAGATGCAGACCCTGTTACATCACAGGTAATTGTACAGGGTGAAATCTCAAATTTAGTTACACATTATCGCTCTGGGCATATTTACCTTTCGCTAAAAGATGATAAGTCTGTAATTAAGGCTGTTATGTTTGCTGGTAATGCCTCGAAGCTGAAATTCGAGCTTGAAGATGGTATGAGTGTAATTGTAATGGGCAGAGTTTCGCTTTATGAGGCTACTGGTCAATATCAGCTTTATATCGATCAAATGCAGCCAGATGGAATAGGAAATTTGACACTCGCCTTTAATCAGCTTAAAGCAAAGCTAGAGAAAATGGGTCTGTTTAGTGAGGAGTTTAAAAAGGAGCTTCCACAGTTCCCACAGACTATAGGTGTAATAACCTCAGACACAGGTGCAGTAAGACGAGATATCGAAACTGTTCTTGCACGCCGTTACCCATTTGCAACAATGATTTTATACCCTGCATCAGTTCAAGGCGAAAACGCAGTACCTGAGCTTATTAATGGTATAAAATATTTTAACAATAAAGCCAATGCTGATGTAATAATCATAGGCAGAGGTGGTGGCTCTATAGAGGATTTATGGTGCTTTAACAGTGAACAGCTGGCTTACGAGATTTTTAAATCAGAAATCCCGATTATATCTGCTGTTGGTCACGCAACAGATGTTACAATCTGCGATTTTGTTGCAGATAAATCAGCACCAACACCATCAGCTGCAGCAGAGCTTGCAGTGCCAGATACTGCAAAGCTACTTCATAGCATTATATCCTTAAAAACAAGAATGAATAATGCTATGCGATATAAAATAACAGCAGAAGAGCAACGACTTGATAATTTAACAGATAAGCTTAGTACAATGTCTGACAAATATCAGATTTCAGGATTAAAAAGTAGCCTTGATAATCTGACATTAAGATTAAACAATAGTATTAATAATATTTTACATCAAAAAAACGAAGCTTTGCAAAAAAATGTGGCTAAGCTGAATATTTTAAGCCCTTTGAATATTCTTTCAAGAGGCTACAGCCTAGCTTTTAAAAACGAAGAAATCATCACTAATGTAAACAGTGTAAATATAAATGACAGCATTAAGCTACGCCTTTGTGACGGTATGCTTGATTGTACTGTAAAAGGAATTGATAAAAATGCCAAGAAAAAAGAAAACCTATGAAGACTCACTTCTAAGACTTGAAGAAATCGTATCAGCTTTAGAAAAAGGCAATATGTCACTGGAAGAATCATTAAAGCTTTTTGAAGAGGGTACAGCTCTTTCTTCATACTGCTATACAACATTAAATACAGCAGAGCAAAAAGTTATAGAGCTTAAAAAAGAGGATATTTCACAGGAAGAGGATTAAAATATGGAACTAAATGCTAAAATAGAAAATGCTTTAATCAGCTATTTACCAAGTAAGGATTGCCTTGAAAAAAATCTAATGCTTTCAATGGAATACAGTCTTACAGCTGGTGGTAAAAGAATACGACCAAGACTTGTGCTTGAGTTTTGTAAGCTGTGTGGTGGCGATATTGACGAAGCTATGCCACTTGCGTGTGCTTTAGAGATGATTCATACCTATTCGCTCATACACGATGACCTGCCTTGTATGGATAATGATGATTTTCGCAGAGGTAAGCCATCTAACCATAAGGTTTATGGCGAGGACATTGCGTTGCTTGCCGGTGACGCACTGCAGGCACTTGCATTCCAAACTGCAACCTCTAATATCACACCAGACAATGCACTAAAAGTAGCAAGAGCTGTGAATAATCTAGCTTATTACTGTGGTGCTTGTGGTATGGTAGGTGGTCAGGTGATAGACCTTGAAAACGAGGGTAAGGCGTCTGGAATTGAGATTTTAAAAGAGCTACAATCTAAAAAAACAGGTGCAATAATAAAAAGTGCTTGCGAAATGGGCTGTATAATTGCAGGAGCTTCTGATACAGAGATAGAAAAAGCACGAGAATTTGGGCAGAGCATTGGCTTAGCTTTTCAGATTCAAGACGATATTCTTGACGAAACAGCAGACGAAAGTAAGCTTGGCAAGCCAGTAGGCAGTGATAAGGAGAACAACAAATCTACCTATGTATCACTTTTAGGACTAGAAAAATGCAAGGAGCTTGTAGCAGAGCTTACTCAAAAGGCTATTGACAGCCTTGAGTATTTCAGCAATGATTCCACACAGCTTAAACAGCTTGCTTTATCACTTGCAAATCGAGATTATTAATATACAAATATAACTCATAAGCAAGTCTGATTCACGATTATTTAAAGAGGTATTCTATATGAAAAAACCGTATTTAGACTATATAAACAGCCCTTGCGATATTGTAAATTTTACAGACGAGGAACTAAACGAGCTAGCTGGCGAAATACGAGAAAAGCTTATAGAAGTTGTTTCTAAAAATGGTGGACACCTTGCACCAAATTTAGGAACAGTAGAGCTTACCATAGCACTGGAAAAGGTATTCAACAGTAAAAACGATTCTATAGTATGGGATGTTGGTCACCAATGCTATACCCACAAGCTTTTAACTGGACGAGCTGATAAATTTAATACAATAAGAACCGAGGGAGGGCTATCGGGATTTCCGAAAAGAGATGAAAGCGAATATGATGCTTTTAATGTAGGTCATAGTAGCACATCAATTTCGGCAGCCTATGGAATAGCACGAGCAAAAAATATTATTGGTATTAAAGGCTCAACTATTGCTGTAATAGGTGATGGTGCCTTAACTGGTGGTATGGCTTACGAGGGTCTTAATAATGCTGGCAGATTTAAAAAGAATTTTATTGTTGTACTTAACGATAATAAAATGTCTATTTCGAAAAATGTAGGAGCAATCGCTAAATATCTGAAGGGTATACGAGTTAAAAAGGGCTATCTGAAAACAAAAATGAGGGTAGAAAGAGTGCTTACAAAAATACCGGTCATCGGTAATCGTACAGCATTAGCCTTAAGAGATATTAAAACTGATATACGTTTATCTCTTAACCGAGGGAATATTTTTGAAGATTTAGGCTTTTCGTATTATGGCCCGTTTGATGGTCACGATATAAAAAAGCTTACCGAGGTGTTTGAAACCGTAAAGGCAATAGAAGCTCCTGTATTGGTGCACGTTATAACTAAAAAGGGTAAAGGCTATGCAATGGCAGAAAGTAAGCCGAATGTATACCATGGTATATCGGCATTCGATATAGAAACAGGAGAACCTAAGTCTGGTAAAATTGATTATTCATCAGTTTTTGGTACTAAGCTTATAGATCTTGCTACTAAAAATGAAAATATCTGTGCAATAACTGCTGCAATGGAATCTGGCACAGGACTTTCTGAATTTGCTACAGTATTTAAAAATAGATTTTTCGATACTGGCATTGCAGAGGAGCACGCAGTAACCTTTGCTGGTGGCTTGGCAACACAGGGAGTATTACCATTTTTTGCTGTTTACTCCAGCTTTATCCAAAGAGGAATAGATCAGATAATCCACGATGTAGCTATGCAAAAGCTTCACGTTGTTTTTGCAATAGACCGTGCTGGCTTAGTTGGAGAAGATGGAGAAACTCATCAGGGTGTATTTGATGTAGCTTTGCTAAATCCAGTACCGAATATCACAATATATTCACCCACTTATTTTGATGAGCTTGATATGACTATGGAACTGGCTACAGTTAAATCTGATGGTCCTATTGTTGTTCGTTACCCAAGAGGCACAGAGCCTCATAAACCAGAGGATTTTATATGCACCGATAAGCCTTATTCGATTTATGGTACTAAAAATGCAGATATTCTTCTTGTTACCTATGGTAAAATATTTGCAAACACCTGCAAGGCCTACGAAAAATTAAAAGAAAAAGGATTTAATTCAGCTATATTAAAGCTGAATAGAATTAAGCCTATTGACAACGAGGCTATAAAAATAGCTTTAGACTATAAGAAAGTTTATTTCTTTGAAGAGGGTATGGCTACAGGTGGAATAGGCGAGCATTTCTATAATAGAATTTTACAAACGGGCTTTAATGGTAGCTTTAAGCTTACAGCAATAGATAATATATATGTAAAGCACGCTAAGGTTGATTCATTAATTAAAAAATTAAAGCTAGACCCAGACAGTATGGTTGAAACGATATTATCTGACAAAGGGAGTAATTAATTTGGCAGAAAAAATAGAGAAAAAAAGACTTGATATACTTATTTACGAGCAAGGCTATGTACAAAGCCGAGAAAAAGCAAAGGCTGTAATTATGGCTGGCTTGGTTTATGTAGATAATCAAAAGGCTGATAAGCCTGGTGTTTCGTACCCTGTAAATGTAAAGCTAGAGGTGCGAGGTGGTACACAAAAATATGTAAGCCGTGGTGGCTATAAGCTTGAAAAGGCTATGAATTCATTCCCAATTGATTTAACCGATAAAATCACAATGGATATCGGTGCTTCAACTGGTGGATTTACTGATTGTATGCTACAAAACGGTGCTAAAAAGGTTTATTCGGTAGATGTTGGCTATGGTCAGCTTGACTGGAAGCTCAGAAACGACGAAAGAGTTATAAACCTTGAGCGTACCAATATAAGATATGTAACCGAAAATGAGGTACCTGATAAAATAGACTTTTTCTCAGTAGATGTTTCGTTTATCTCGTTAAAGCTTGTTTTGCCAACAGCAAGAACTTTAATGGCAGATAACGCTACAGC
>JAXJJE010000037.1:0-11368 GCA_036298405.1 Acutalibacteraceae bacterium | reverse complement strand
GATAATAGCAACCTTGTGACCGTTTGACTGTGGCTTCTCGATAACAACATTCTCTTTGCTGTTATGTCTGTCAGCTACAAAACGCTCTAGTCTGCCTATACCAACAGCCTCACCCTTAACGCCGCGAACACACTTCTGCTCACACTGTGACTCCTGTGGACATACTCTGCCACATACAGCTGGTAGTGAGCTTGACTCTGAAATTATATCGTAAGCCTCATCAAAGTTGCCCTTTGCAACCTCTTGAATAAATGCTGGAATGTTAATATGTACAGGACAGCCACTTACGCAAGGCTTATGCTTACAGTTAAGACAACGCTGAGCCTCGTCGATAGCTACCTCTTCTGTGTAACCAAGAGCAACCTCTAAGAAGTTTTTATTTCTTACATTAGGCTCCTGAGAAGGCATTTCGTTTTTCTTTAAAGACATATTAGGCATATTATTCTACCTCCTTCTTGAATAGGTTACAAGTCTCGCTGTGTGCGTGACGCTCAAAATCTCTATACATTGAGCCACGCTCCATAGCCTCGTCAAAGTCTACAAGATGACCGTCAAAGTCAGGACCATCTACACAAGCAAACTTTGTTTCGCCACCAACTGTAAGTCTACAGCCACCACACATACCTGTACCATCAATCATAATTGGGTTCATACTTACAACAGTCTTAATGTTATACTCCTTTGTAAGCTTACATACGAACTTCATCATTATTAGTGGACCGATTGCGATAACCTCGTCGTACTGATTGCCTGCCTCGATAAGAGCCTGTAAAGCATTTGTTACCAAGCCCTTTTCGCCATAGCTACCGTCATCTGTCATAATCTTTAGAATATCACTTACATTGTTGAATTCTTCTTCAAGAATTACAAGGTCTTTATTTCTAAAGCCTACTACACTGTGCACCTCACAGCCCTGAGCGTGAAGCTTCTTAGCAATTGGGTATGCAATAGCACAGCCAACGCCACCACCGATAACTGCAACCTTCTTTAGACCGTCTGTATGAGAAGCAACGCCAAGAGGACCAACAAAGTCACAAATGCACTCGCCCTCTTCTTTATGGTTAAGCTTTTCTGTTGTAGCACCAACAATCTGGAAAATAATTGTAACAGTACCCTTTTCTCTGTCAAAATCAGCTACTGTTAGTGGAATTCTTTCGCCGTCCTCGTCTACACGCAAAATGATAAACTGACCAGGCTCTGCCTTTTTAGCAACAAGTGGTGCGTCAATTTCCATTAGTGTAACTGTAGGATTAAGCACTTTTTTTCTTACTATCTTGTACATAAATAAACTCACCTTTCAAAATCAATTACATGAAAATGATTTATATTACACTTCATTGTATCACAAACATTTTCTAAAATCTAGTGTTTTTTCGATATAAAGGACAAATGTTTTTATCTTACTGTATAATTATACATTTTAAAGGCGAGTATTACAGGCTTTTGACGAGATTAATTATTTCTAAAGCTTTTTTGTAATTAAGGTGCTTGATTTTTATTTTTAACCTCTTTTTATCACATATATAAAATACAATGTGACATCTGTTTGCTATGCGTTGAAATGGATTTTGCACTATAACAGCTCTTGTTATTGCACTGTGCTTGACAACAGCAGTTAAAAGGTTTAAATGCTTAAAACAGCAAATCACTGTATTTTTATCAGATACAAAAACACCACAATGCTTGTACGCAATTATCCTAAACCATAACCACAGCACACCAAATGGTGTA
Source organism: Acutalibacteraceae bacterium (assembly GCA_036298405.1). GTDB lineage: Bacteria > Bacillota > Clostridia > Oscillospirales > Acutalibacteraceae > CAG-964. The sequence continues at coordinate 9,637 of JAXJJE010000037.1, read as the reverse complement.
AGCACAACTGCAATAAAACGTACCACAAAGCTAATGTGAAAATTATGGTACAAAACAACACATAAAGCGACAGTTATAAAAAGATAAATAATGGGAGTGTATATATAATTTTTTAAAGCCTTTAGCTCCGGCTTTAGCCTTGTGTGAATATTATCGGTAGCTATCACAGGAGAAATCAGCTCCCTTAACCTGTGTTTTTTTACCACAGGAGCATACACCCCACTATTTTTATCATCTTTAATTCCTATATATAAAAGTGATACCGTGTAGATTTTCATAATACACATTAAAAGTGTTTGCTTTATAAGCACCCCATTTATAAAGCTTTTTCGTACTGCTAAAATGTTTTTTCTCCATAAGCCCTTGTAGACGAATAGAAAATTATCGTTGCAAAAGGACGTAAAATTTATATTGTTGAAAATTTGCACTATTAACCCAAATATAAAGCCGACAAATATAAATCCACCTATATAAGAAAATGCAGGTGGTAATCCTTGAGCTAAAACATACCACACAAGGCTTATACTTTGCTTAAAGCTGTCTGTAAGCTCGTCGCCTAGTATATCTCCCAGTCTTTTAAAAATTACCGACACAGCAAATGAGCCTGCAAGAAAATTAGACTGTGTAAGTGACATTATCAATGGGTAAATTATTTTACTTTTATATAATATATGCTGTGTAGCTTTATCTGTAGAAAATTCTATAATTCTCTTTGCAGAGCTGTTAGTAACAAAAAGCTCTGTCTTGCGTGACCTGCAACAGCTACTGCTACTTATATATACTCTGCAACAGCGTGCAAGGCATAAAATTATATTTCTGCTTATGCTGATTGCTGTAACTTCGTGTGTAGGCAGTAATGTAAGTGTATGGTGAAGCAAGCCCTTACCTAGTGCTATTCGTTTACTGGTTTGCACATAAGAAATCTGCTTGTACTCAAAACAGATTATCACTATAAGAGAAGTAATGAAAGCTATATTAAAAATTGTGTAGCTTACCTTTTGCCATATACTTTCGGGGTGCAAGAAAATCTGCTGAAGAAACGGAAATGTAAGCAGAAAAAATCCCCTTGAAAATATGTGGTAAAAAGTAAATATATGTGGCTTGGCTGTTAAATTATTTTTACTCATTAGTCGTTTGTAAGCTTGGCAAATATGTCGGGAACAGCTTCAAGATTAGATAGATATATCTTGCCACTTTTAGTGTACAGACAAAGTGTGAAAATTCCAAAAAAGCGTTGCAATGGTGTGGTAATCTTGCTGATATAGCATACATTCGACATACTTGTATAATAATTACGCAAAAAAACTACACCCTTGCTTACACACAGGCTTTCGCTTGTAATTGTTACAAGGTGGTTTTTGTACAGCATAACAGGGTACCAAAAAAATGATATAACAGCCACTACAATAACAGCAACACTTAACACAACAGCCAAAACAGCAAAAAAAGCCATTAACGCACCACAGAAAAATGCAATTGTAATGGTTATTGCCACAAGCCTTGCACGGTATAGCAAAATTGCTTTTGGTGACATTTTAAATGTTATTTTCTGTTCCATAGCTGATTTATTCCTTTCAATTTTTATACACACTTTATTTTCTGCATTGGATATGTCGATATGTACATAAACTTGACAAATACTGGACAAAAGTATAAAATTTATGTATGCTGACTTACTATACGCTTATTTTAGCTTATAGTCTTAAAAGGTTTATTTTATAAACAAATTCAAGCTTATTAAGCTGTAGATAAAAAGTTATTTATTAACGAAAGGATTGTTGAACAAATGGAATTAAAGGGTTCTGAAATTATTGCTGAATGTTTACTTGAGCAAGGCGTAGACACTGTTTTTGGTTATCCTGGTGGTGCTGTGCTTGAGATATATGACGCACTATATAAGTATAGCGATAAAATCACACATATTATGACAGCTCACGAGCAGGGTGCTGCACACGCAGCAGATGGCTATGCAAGAGCAACTGGTAAAACAGGTGTTGTTATTGCAACATCTGGCCCTGGTGCTACAAACCTTGTTACAGGTATTGCAACAGCATTTATGGATAGTATCCCAGTAGTAGCAATTACTGGTAATGTTGGCAGAGCTTTACTTGGCAAATCAAGCTTCCAAGAGATTGATATTGCTAATGTTGTAAAGCCAGTTACAAAGGCAAGCTTTCAGGTAAGCTCAATGGAGGAGCTTGCTCCTACATTGCGTAAGGCTTTCCAGATTGCCGGTAGTGACAGAAAAGGCCCTGTACTTGTTGATATCCCTAAGGATATTACAGCAATGACAACAGAGTATACAAAATCACAGCCTTTAGCATTAGATGTAGCACCAACAGCAGATGATACTGTAGTTGCAGATGTAATAAAGGCTTTAGAAAGCTGTAAAAAGCCTGCTATATACGCAGGTGGTGGCGTTATACTAAGTAACGCTTCAGACGAGCTTACAAAGCTTGCAGAGCTTTTAGATGCTCCTGTATGCTGTTCACTTATGGGTATGGGCAGTATTTCTGCAAATCACCCACTATTTGCTGGTAACCTAGGTATGCACGGTGCAGTAGAAACAGGTATGGCTATAAAGAATGCAGACCTTATTATTGCGGCAGGTGCAAGATTCTCTGACAGAGTAGCTGGCGACACCGAAAAGTTTGGTGCTAACGCAACAATTATTCACCTTGATATAGACGAAAAAGAAATCAATAAGAATGTAAAGGTTGACAAGTGGCTTATAAGCAATCTGAAGGAGTCATTAAACGCACTTAACTCAAAGCTTTCACAGCAGAACCACAGTGATTGGAAGAATGAGCTAAGCAGCTTTACAACAGAAACAGAAAAGAAAATCGGCGACTATATTACTCCACAGGAGATTATAAGAGAGCTTGAAGCAATCAGAAAGGATACAGACATCGTTGTAACAGATGTTGGTCAGCACCAGATGTGGGCTGCACAGGAGTGTAGATTCAGAGCTCCAAGAACCTTCTTAACATCAGGTGGCTTAGGCACAATGGGCTATGGTATGGGTGCTGCAATAGGTGCTTCTATGGGTTGCCAAGATAAGAGAGTATTCTTAATTACAGGTGACGGTAGCTTCCATATGAATATGAATGAAATGGTTACACTAAAAAGCTACAACATCCCTGTAATCATTATGGTATTTAACAATACTGTTCTTGGTATGGTAAGACAGTGGCAAAAGCTATTCTATGGCAGAAGATTCTCTGCCACAGACCCACACAGAGCAACTGATTTTTCAGCAGCAGCAAAGGCATTTGGCTTTGAGGGCTTTGCAGTAACAAAAACAGAGGATATTAAACCAGCTCTTGAAAAGGCTATGAGCCTTAACGGTCCTGTGCTTATCGACTTCTGCATTTCACCAGATTCTAACGTACTACCTATGATTCCACCAGGAAAAGATGTAGACGATATGATTTTAGAGCTTGACTAAGCTTATTTTTTACAGTACAGCTAAATAATATTCAAATAACAAGGAGGCGAAGCAAAAATGCAGAGCTTTATGATGATGAAAGAGGGCAATTATGAATTCAGCTCTATAACACCAGAGATTTACAGATTAAGTCAGAAGTGCATAGAGAACAACCTTATTGACCCACAGCTATATACTAAATATGATGTAAAACGAGGCTTAAGAGATGTAAATGGTAAGGGTGTACTTACAGGTCTTACAGAAATTTCAGAGGTTTTCTCGTTTATAAACAATCCTGACGGAACACGTACACCACAGGAGGGTAAGCTTTTTTACCGTGGATATGATGTTGAAGAAATAGTAGAGGGCTTTACAAGCGAAAATCGCTTTGGCTTTGAAGAGGTTGCGTATCTTCTATTATTTGGTGAGCTACCAGACAAGGAAAGCCTAACAGATTTTGAAAAAATGCTTAATTACTACAGAACCTTGCCAACAGGCTTTGTTCGTGACATTATAATGAAGGCACCAAGCAGGGATATTATGAATGCTATGTCAAGAAGTATACTTACAATGTATTCATACGACAGCAATGCAGACGATACATCAATCCCTAATGTACTTCGTCAGTGCTTACAGATGATAGCTTTATTCCCTATATTTTCTGTATACTGCTTTCAGGCTTCTCAGTATTATCACGGCAACCAAAGCCTTATAATACACACACCAAAGGCAGAGCTGTCAACAGCTGAAAATATTCTTTATATGCTAAGAGCCGACACTAAGTACACTCCACTTGAGGCTAAGCTACTTGATATGGCTTTGGTACTACACGCAGAGCACGGTGGTGGTAACAACTCAACCTTTACAACTCACGTTGTTACATCATCTGGTACAGATACTTATTCTGCAATAGCTGCTGCTATGGGCTCTTTAAAGGGACCAAAGCACGGTGGTGCTAACATTAAGGTTGTAAGAATGTTTGAGGATATTAAAGCAAACATTAAGAATTATGGCGATGAGGAAGAAATTGCAACATATCTAGAGAAAATCCTTAACAAAGAGGCTTTTGACCAGAGTGGTCTTATCTATGGTATGGGTCATGCGATTTACTCTGTGTCTGACCCTAGAGCAAGAGTTTTCAAGGGCTATGTAGAGCGTTTGTCTAACGAAAAGGGCAGACAAGAGGAATTTAAGCTTTATAATAATGTTGAGCGTATTGCTGCACAGCTTATTGCAAAGAGAAAGAATCTGCTAAAGCCTGTTAGTGCAAATGTAGACTTTTACAGTGGCTTTGTTTACAGTATGCTTGAGCTTCCACAGGAGCTGTTTACTCCATTGTTTGCAGTTGCAAGAATTGCCGGCTGGAGTGCACACAGAATAGAGGAGCTTTCTAACGCAAGCAGAATTATAAGACCTGCTTACGAAAATGTAATGCCTAGACGTCCTTATGTTAAAATGGACGTAAGAGTTCCAGAAATTAACGCTTACGAAGAAATAGGCGACTAATAAAATTATATATCAAACACCCCAAACAGCTTATTTATAAAAGCGTTTGGGGTGTTTTTTTATTTTTATGTATTTTTATCATACAAAAAAATATTAATCGTCATCATCTTCGATATCATCATAAACATTTTCTTCATCGTAATCATAATCATAATCGTCATCATCATATTCGTCATCATCTTCTGAATCAGAGTCTCTTTTATCTAAAATTGTAGGGTCCTTTTCCCATGCCTCAATAAAGCTTTTGATATTGGCATCCATTGTTTTCTCTATTTTATAAAAGAATCTTGCAATTAATATTTCAATAACAGATACAACAAGTATAAATACCACCATATCAACAGGAGTATCAAAATCGCCCAGCAGACACGCTATTGCTGTTATTAACGGATAAGCCAGATATGACAGCTTACTCCACTTTGATGGCTGTATCATTTTTCTGTACTTTGCTATAAACTCCTCGGGTGTTTTTGGTGCTTTACCCTTTTTAATAAGCTTTTCATTATCCTTGTGAAATTCGTTTATAGTTGTACAGTTAAAGTCAGCCTGTGTGTTCTCATCTCTGTCAAAGATTGATACCTTTGGTCTATCCTTATTCACAATAAATTTATAATACACAGCAAGATAAACAGCACATAAAACAAATGTAATAAATGTAGGGAACTTAACTGGTGGCATAAAAATTATGGCAAGTGCATATCCAGCTATCGCTAAAACTCCTGACAGAATATAAAAGCCTATTCGTTGTTTTTTAGTTGGCACCTTTTTAAAACGATGTATAATAGCAATTATTGCCATATTAAACAAAAACGCAAATACTTCCATAACCATCAGAGCAAATCCATACTTACTGATATCTGTATTATTGCTTGTAAACAGAGAAGCATCATCGCCATTTACTATATCAGTAATAATGGTTATAATGTCCAAGCCTGCAAAAATAAAAACAAACCACGCTAAGCTTTTAATTGTTCTTGCAAGCACCTTTAACTTGCTTTTTAAATCTATATCCGAGCAAAACTCCTTACAAAACCATGCAATATCTGAGCCTACTATCTTCTTAACGCTTTTGCCAGACTGCTGAGCATTAATAAACATATCCAACAGCTCGCTTAAACGCTCCTCTTTTGAGTCATCATCAATACCTGCTGTATCGCAATAAAATTCAATTTCCTTAAAGGTTTCAGCATATTCTCCCTTTAGCTTATGTGTGTATAAAATATAACTATTTTCCATTTCTTATTCCTCATTTCCTAAAAGCTTCATAGCCTTTTTTGTTATTTCATAATAGCTCTTTTTAAATACCTCAAAAAATTCCATACCGTTTTCTGTTGCTGAATAATATTTACGCACAGGACCAAACGGTGATTTTGCCTTTCGGCACGATATATAACCCTTTTTCTCTAATCTTGTAAGCACGGGGTAAAGCGTACCCTCTTGAATAGAATCAAACCCACTTTCATCAAGCTGGGTTAAAATCTCATACCCGTAGGTTTCTCCCTTTACGATAATTGCCAGCACACAACCCTCTAACACTCCCTTTAATAATTGTGATTCCTCCAGAATAATTCCTCCCTTCTAGCTACTATGTATAGCATAATAGCACAGCTACTTTGTTTTGTCAAGTAGCTGTGCTATTATTTTTTCAAATGAATTTTCAGTGCAGAACTTATAGCAAAAACAAAACCAGTGGTATTTTAAACGCCACTGGTTTTTATATTATTATCTTTTATTTTTTAGCAGATTTCTTTTTGCAAATCAATACTACAGTGGTACCAACTACCAATACAGCCACTACTGCACATACTACTGGTACAATAATGCTTTTACTACTATTTGCCTCACTAACTTTCTTTGCTACAGTAGGCTTCTTTGTAGGTTCTGTATTTGCCTGAGTTGCTGTATCAAGCTCGTCAGGAGCTGTAACAAACTCAACCATACCTTCTGTAGAGTCTTCGTACTCAACAACTTCGTTGTTTGTATTATCATATACACCATGCTCAGCTCTTATGCTGTGTATTTTATCAGCTGTTATAGCAAAAGAACCAGCTGGTGCAATAAAATAATATCCTGGGTTATTGCTCTTTACAACATAGCTTCCATTAACATATTCTGCTTGAAGTGGTGGGTATACCTTATTCATAAGTGCTGTATATCTTTCTGCCAGCTCTTCGTCAGATAGCTCCATTGTAGATGTCAGCTCAAAGCCCAGAATTTCATCCTCATAAGCATCCTTATCAGACATAGGCACTCTGCTGTTGATACATCTTACCTCATAGCCTTCATTTGGACTTGGCAATGTAACAGTCAGCTCACCCTGTGTATATGCGTCCTCCATATTTCTTGAAAGAAAAACTCCATAACCGTCATACTCACCTATAAGAGCAAAGGGTGATTCTGTAAAATATGAATCATTTTCTTCTAAAACCTTGTACATATCCTGAACATTATACGCTACAAGACCACTGCCTGATTCAATTTTACCAGATATGCTTACACCTGTTGTTTCATCAGTAAGAGTTGTTTGCTCAAACTTGCTATAGCCCGTAACCAACGGAGTTTCACAGATATAGTATGTACCCCAATTAGGCATTCGCACCTTATAGCAACCATCTACATACTCTGCATCCAACTGAACACGCTCTGACTCGAAGCCATCAAGAATTACATAGCAATTCTCTTTTTCGCAAGGCAAATAGAGATTAATCTGAGATTCGTTATAATCCTGTTGCATCATACTCATTTCGATATCATATTTTTTCTCGTACATACCGAATCTATATTCCACATCCCCATCTGTATAAACACCAACATCATCGCCTGTTATAGTTACAATATCACTTTCAAACTTCACACCGGTTTCTTCGTTAACATAGGTGCTTGTTGCAGAAGCTGTAGTCATACTAATTGCTGTCATACTTGTTACTACCATAGCAGACATAATTATAGGCAATGTCTTTTTTACTAATTTTTTCATCTTTAAAATTTCCTCCTGAATACCAAATATTCACATAAAATATACTCAATTAAGACTAAATTACCTGTTTTTTCCTGCTTAATCAAGGTAGAGCAAATTATACTCTTTGGCACCAACTTTGTCAATGAATATTCAATGAACATAATGTAAAAAAAACAATATAGGAGTCAGCATAAGCAAAAGCCTATGCCAACTCCTATTGATACTAAATCCTATTAAGCATAATTTATTACATACTCTCTGGAGCAGTAATTTTTAGCATTGTAAGTACATTTTTAATAACAGTTTTTACTGCTATACATAGGTTAAGTCTTGCCTGTGTAAGGCTTTCGTCCTCACCCTTTACTCGGCAAGCATTGTAGAATTTGTGGAACAATGCAGCAAGCTGTAGCACATAACGAGTAACCTTAGTTGCGTCATAATCGCTTGCAGCAGAGATAATCTCGTTAGTGTAGTTAGCAATGTGAGTAATAAGCTCTCTTTCTTCGTTTGCAGTAAGAAGAGCAAGCTCGTCAGCTGTACATTCTCTTGCTGTAATACCGTCATTCTCAAGAGCCTTAATAATACTGCAAATTCTTGCGTGTGCATACTGAACATAGTGTACAGGGTTTTGAGAATCCTGCTTGATTGCAAGGTCGATATCAAAATCCATCTGAGTGTTAGCCTCACGAGTATTGAACAGGAATCTTGCAGCGTCTACAGAAACCTCTTCGATAAGTGTGCTTAAGGTAATAGCCTTACCAGAACGCTTAGATAGCTTGTAAACCTCTCCGTCCTTCATTAGACGAACCATCTGCATAATGATAATATCAAGATTATCAGGGTTTACACCAAGTGCTGCCATTGAAGCCTTAATTCTTGGAATATAACCGTGGTGGTCAGCACCAAGAATATCAATAGCTGTGTCATAGCCACGAGTAACAAGCTTGTTGTAGTGGTATGCGATATCTGGCACTAAATATGTTGGTACACCGTTTGCACGCAATAGAACTCTGTCCTTATCGTCGCCAAAATCAGTTGTTTTAAACCACAAAGCACCCTCCTGCTCATAGGTGTGTCCAGACGCCTTTAGCTTTTCGATAATATCCTCTACAGCACCACCATTATGAAGTGAGCTTTCTAAAAACCAGTTATCATACTCTATTCTGTATTTCTGTAAATCCTTTTTAAGATTTGCAATATTTATAGGCAAAGCATAATCGCAAAGAGCCTGCTTACGCTCATCTGATGATACATTAAGATATTTGTCACCATATATTTCGTTAAACGCAGCTGCGTGTGCTGTAATGTCTGCACCCTGATATGCGTCCTCTGGCATTTCTATAGTGCTGTCGTAAATCTGCAAATAACGAACCTCTAGTGAGGTTTTAAACTTTTCAATCTGATTACCAGCGTCATTTACATAAAACTCTCTTTGCACATCATAGCCTGCTGTCTGAAGTACACTTGCAAGGCAATCACCCAACGCACCACCACGAGCATTACCAATATGCATAGGACCTGTTGGATTGGCAGAAACAAACTCTACAAGAATTTTCTTGCCCTTACCAAAGTCGCTCTTACCATAATCGTCCTTTTCTTCTATAACAGCCTTTACAACATCTGAATAATAATTGCTGTTTAAGAAAAAGTTGATAAAGCCAGGGCCAGCAACCTCAAAACGGTCGATATATGTGTTTTCTAGTGACAGATTATCTGTAATAGCCTGTGCAATATTTCTTGGTGAT
>JAXJJE010000036.1:0-2281 GCA_036298405.1 Acutalibacteraceae bacterium | reverse complement strand
GACCCACAGCAAGGCTGACGCCTTGCGAGGACGCAGTATGAAGTTTGGTGCAAAATATGCCGTAAAGAAGTCCATTTTTTAATAGAGTTTAGTATTAGTTGCTATTTACACAGAAATCCCATACTCAATCACCAAAGGATACCAGATTTTTTCCTTGACGAATTGCCGATAGTGATATTTCTGATAAAGCTCTTAATTCATCCTCTGCGTCATCTTCTCTGCAATTTTTCAACAAAGAAGCTTTAAGCACATAGTTAATGGTGTCTACTATCTGTTGTAATTCCTTTAAAGGAATTACAACATCGCTATATGGGTCTATCTGATAAAGAACATCACCCTTAAATGGGATTTTTTCTCTTACCCTATAAACACAGTCCAGCACCTCATCTTCAACCTCTACACCATAATCACCCTCATAATAGTCGTAATTTAAAGTATCAGAAGAATTATCTTTACCTATATAAAATGTCATACTCAAGCTCCTTTTGTAGATATTATTTAATAATAAACACCATTTAAAATCAGAAAAAGATTTCTGCATTTTAAATGGTGTTTTAGCATAAAGTTGCTTTTAAAGTAAAGAATCAACTTTATTATAGCTTTATCATTATAAATACCAATTCAAAATTAAGTTAATCTCCAAGAAGCTTAACCTTTATCTTAAATTCCTTATTTTTCTCGGTGTTCTTTTTATCAATTCTATAAACAGTTACCTCTACAGTATCGCCCTCTTTATAAGAGTCAAGTACATCAAACAAGCTTGCAAGGCTTGTAACCGACTTACCATCTATAGCTGTAACTATATCACCCTTTTTCACATCACTGTCATAAAATGAGCTTTCTTTCTCTATAGTTTCAATTTTAACACCAGGCTTAGCGTTGTAATATTTAGCTGTTTCTGAAGAAAATTCTGTAACCATTACGCCAAGCCTTGCTCTGCCTGTTACGTACCCGTTCTTTATAAGCTCGTCAACAACCTCTTTTATCTTTGTGCTTGGAATAGCAAAGCCCATACCCTCAAACTGTGTGTCTACCACCTTGATTGTATTTATACCTATTACCTGACCATTCATATTAGCAAGTGGTCCACCAGAATTACCTGGGTTAATAGCTGCATCTGTTTGTATATATGTAACAGCAGTGCCACTCAGAGCTCTATCAAGAGCTGAAACAATACCTCTTGTAAGTGAATTTGAGTAGCTTGAGCCACCTGGACTACCCAGTGCAACTACATCCTGACCAACCTTTATCTCATCTGAATTTGCAAAATCTGCTGCCTTCCACTTTTTTGCCTCATCACAAAGCAATACAGCCAAATCTGTACGCACATCACAGCCTACAACACCTACAGAGTAGGTATCGCCCGATTTTGTTGTTACCCATACATCACTGCTGATATCATCAAGAATAACATGGCTGTTTGTTGCTATGTATCCGTCTTCGCTTACTATAATTCCTGTACCCTCACTTATAGGTGAGCCTGTTGCAGGGTCTTCGCCGTCGCTATATACAGCTACCGACACAACACTGTCAGACAGAACCTCGTACGCCTTTTCGGTAGAGCCGTCTTTGGTTTCGTTGCTGTTAAGCTTAATTTCTGGGCCGTTAGGGTTTGCAAGCAAGCCTATCTGCTCTTTTTTGTCATCTGATTTTTCACTAATGCTCGAATCAAGGTCAAACGGGTTATTCGGTAATTGTTCATTAACACCAGATTTTATCAGCCAGCCAACAAATAATCCTATACTCAAAATGGTCATACCTACCATTATACCCATAAAGACCTTAACCGAGGTTTTCATCTTCTTTTTATTTTTTTTAGCCTTTTTATTCTTTTTACCATCAACGGTTACAGGATAATACCAGCCACCATTAATAAACTGTGGTACAACGCCCTGTGGCAAAGGTGCACCAACAACATATGGCACATACTCTATGTGTGGAATACTTTGGTTGTACTTTTGCTGATACTCTGCCTGATAAACGTTATTGATAAAGCCTGCTTGCTGTTGATTAGCAGTTGTTTGATTTACAGGCGATGTCTGGTTAGCTATATTGTCAGTATCAGGTACATCAGGCTGATTATTATTTACCGGTGCTGAGTTAGGTGCCTGTGGCATTGGTGGCACTGGAGGTGCTGGCACTGCGTTTACTGGTACTGGGTTACCCCACTGTGGCATTGGTGCTACTGGAGGTGCTGGCACTGCGTTTACTGGTGCTGGATTACCCCACTGTGGCATTGGTGCTACTGGAGGTGCTGGCACTGCGTTTACTGGTGCTGGGT
>JAXJJE010000035.1:0-4198 GCA_036298405.1 Acutalibacteraceae bacterium | reverse complement strand
GTATTGAGTGCAATGTTGGGTCATCCTCATCTCCATCACAAGCTTCTTTAGTATCTTCATTAGTATAAACTTCACGCTCGTCAAAGCGAATAGCGTACCATTCTTGGCATATCAACTCAACGAGATACATTAGCGAGTTACACAATGTTTCATTCACGAATACAGGTCCGTCATAAGGCGTGTCGTCAGTGGGCTGTGATGGTGTTATCAAGTCATAATAACTGGTTAGGCCCTTCAAGTTATTGCCAACAGAATATGCACGAATCCGCACATGGGCATCATATGGTGCGCACGTAATAGTCAATGTGCCGGCACTCCAGTTCGGGGCTTCTTGCCAAGTAGTCCAGCGACCACCGTTGATAGAGTAGCTCAAATATGTTGTACCAGAAGTATATCTTGGTGCAGTGGATTGCACCCACGGGATACTGATATTGATGCAAGCACCAGTATCAACAACCGCAGGGGTATTGTATGTTGGCGGGGCAGGTTGTTCAAAGGCGACAAAGGTAAATGGGCGTTCAATAGAACACAGACCATCACCAATGGTATAGGTCTTAATACCGATAACTCGGTTTTGGTCAACTGAATGTAGTGTGTATGTTCCAGAAGCACCATGTCCTAATTCAATCCAGTCAGTCCACGGGTCATCACCGTTTTTAACCTTGATAAAGGTTGTTGTCTGATGATAGTCGCTAGTATCAGACTGGGTGTAGCTGAAGGTCATGTCAACTCTAGTTTGGTCGGCGCTTCCCCATTGGTTGGTCACAGCAATAGTGGCAGGTTGTGGTTTAGCCATAGCAGTGAAATTACTACCGCTAGTGGTGCTAGCCAATGCACCTTGAGCGCTATATGCTTGAACAGCGATAGCAGAACTGGCAGGCACATTGTCAATCCTAATAACATCGGTTTCAGCCCATTCAGACCATGAACCATTGCCAATCTTGTAACGACCATAGTTCTTGAGATTGGGGTATGTAGCAGTAGATGCAGTAGCAATAATCGGCACTCTAATATTGAGATTGTCGCAGTCGATAGCAGTTTGTACCACAGAGCCAAAATTTGGTTGTGATGGATTGCTTGGCAAAATATTTCTCACCTGAATACCCATCCAGAACTCGTCGATATAGCGTTCTTCTTCTGGGAAGCCAGAGGAGTGATTTCTGTAATACACAGAACCACGACCATTCTCGGTTTGAGGGTCTAGCATAAAGGTAGTAGAACCTAGATTTATGTTACCGCCGATATGATGGCTGGTATTAATCGGGTCATTGAATAATTCCCAAACCCAAGAGCCGTTCCAGTCTGAACGCACGGAAATATCGCGTCTGGTATTGCCAGCATTAGCAGAGGCATCTACACGGTCAATAGACACAATCTTAGATGACACCGTGACTGTGATTCTGTTGTTAGAGGAATTAACACTTCCAGACCAACTGTCTTGGATTCTAACAATCACCTTAGATGAATTATTATTGTCCATCAAGTCAGAGTCACGGTAAAAATACTCAGATTCGATGCTTCCATTTAAGGGAACATTCGTCCAGTCGCCATAGCCACGATTTATGCCTTTTTCCTCACCTGGATAACCACCGTGGATAATTTGTGTTGCGCATTTAATTTGTAAACCTGTTGCCATATTTTACTCCTCACTCCATCTTGGCCATTTCGTTACTGGAACATTAGTTGTCAAATTCTCACAATCAGCCTCAGACAATTTCGGGGCGACCTCGCTTGGTTTAATAACAGCCAGAGAATTAAATTCACCATAGCCAATCTTTGATTCATAGCCATTGGAAGGTATTAACTGAACTCGATAATAATAATGTTTCGTCGGTTTCAACGGCACATTGTAGAAGGCAAATGTGCTAGTGTCAGATGTGGCGTAGTATCTATAAGCATCTGAAAAATCAGCTTTTGTAGCAACATCAAGATAATACTGCATCGTGCCAGAGCCAGCAGGGATGTCAATAGTGAAAACAAAATCACCTTTCACAGAGTATTTACAGATGTCCTCAGTTTGCGTAATAGTCTGCAAGACTGGTGGGGGTAAAATCGCAGGTAAGGTATTCCTGAACTGTGCGCCCATCCAGAACTCATCGACATATTCGCTAGGTGGTAGCGTAGCATCATGGCCAGTGGTGTTGTTGCGGTAATAAATCGAACCACGACCAGAGGTGCCACCACGGGGCGGAATCTGGAATGTTCTTTCACCAATATTGAGTTCACCGCTAAAGATAGAGTGTGCAGAAGCCAAGTCATCAGCAACTCTAGAGAACAAAATACCAGAATCGCTGTATTGGCGAACATAGATATTTCTCAATACACCGTAATAGGGATAAACTGGGTTGCCTCTAATGCTGTTACGATTGATATTAGTCAAGACAGACCGAGTGGTAACAGTTATAACATTGGTATTAGGGTCTATTGAAGCAGACCAAGTGTCTTTAATGGCAACATCAACTCTGGACGACTGATAGTTATTCGAGGTATTTGAATCGTGATAAAAATACGAACAAGCCACCTCGCCGTTTAGGTCAACATCAGTCCAATCACGAAAGCCAGCACCAGCAATACCGTGCCACTCATTATAGTAGCCTCCAGAGATGATTTGCGATGTGTTGATTACTTGTAAGCCTGTTGCCATGTCAATAAATCCTTATCCTGTAATTAAGACGATTGTTGTTTTACCAGCGGTTGCAGGAACAGCCTGGGCTTGTGCTAGGGTCTGTCTAGTAGTCAGTAGATATTGATTGCTGTCAGCAGACAACACAGACAAGGCTAATTGGTCTAATAGTTGCTGAATTGCTTGTTGTGCCTGCCCCATGCTGGCATCAAGCAAGTTCCAAGATGCAGTCGATGTATCAGGATTATGGAAGAAATACAACTCATCATCTTGCCAAGTACCTTTGTTGACGTGGGTAGTGGCAAAATCTTCTAGGTTTGGAAATGCCTCGACGAAAGTCCAAACAGAACCGTCATAACTATAAACAGCGTTGGTTGTATTATTAGCAGACAAAACCAATGCAAAGTCGTCAGCAACAGCACCAGTCTGTGAATTAAGGTCAGTCAAGTTTTCAGCATAAAAAGCAAACTGTGGATAAGATTCCCAGACATGGAATGTACCGAGTTTAGCCTCTTGTATTGCTGTATATACGCCACCAGATGTTACAAGATTATTAGAGTCAGCAGTAGGTCTTTGTTCGGGGGTAATCCATCTAGGTAATTGGTTCAAGCCTTGTCCCCAGAGCACTTGGTTAGTTCGTCCAGACTTCAGTCTAGTCACCAATTCTGGGTCAAAAGTACAAATATTACAGGCAAAAGCACCAGCCATGCGATATATCCTAGACAGCATAGACGCAATAGTCGGGTTTTCATCACCTTCCTTACATTTAGAATCTTCGTTCGCGAAGATGGTTTTAATCCCGTGGGAGATAATGTCCAAGTCGGTTTCAATAAGTGGCAATATCTGTTCAGAAATCACCTCACAGTTATCGAGTCCATCGCTAGGGTTTAGACCAGTATTAGCCTCAAGCGATGCGCACTCGTCATCAGTGATACCTTCGACATATTCTTTGGGAGCGGGTGGCGTAAATGGCATTTTCTTATCACTCCTTACTAATAATTATCGTCATTAAAGTCATACCTTTATTATAAAATGTTTGGCTCAATATATTTTTTTGTCACATTTTTGTTTTATACTTGTAATTAGATATTTGACAAATTAACAAGAAAGGCTTTAATGAGATTTAACTATGATTGGAATCTTGCAGATGGTTACCCACATAAAGGCGTAGAGCATCATGGGCATACAGTTATGTCCACATTCGCTTGTGGTGGTGGCTCTACAATGGGCTACAAACTAGCAGGATATGATGTGGTGGCGGCAAACGACATTGACCCACAGATGCGAGATATTTATCTCACAAATCATCATCCTAAAGAGTTCTATCTGTGTCCAATCAAGGACTTATTAAATCGAGATGGCTTGCCAGAAGTAGATGTCCTAGACGGTTCGCCACCATGTTCGACCTTTTCAATGGCTGGGATGCGTGAAAAGGCTTGGGGTGTTGAAAAGAAATTCCGTGAAGGTCAGGCAAAACAGGAACTTGACAAACTGTTCTTTGATTATCTAGACCTAGTCGAGAAAATGAAGCCAAAAATCGCCATAGCAGAAAATGTCGAAGGCATCATCAAGGGT
>JAXJJE010000034.1:0-10395 GCA_036298405.1 Acutalibacteraceae bacterium | reverse complement strand
TTAGTATAAAAAGCCAACGCTCCAAATCGTATTATGATTTGGAGCGTTGGTACACCCAGCTTTGTGCTTAGCTTGCTCATTACCAAGCAAAGTATAATTATTATAGCTGAAAAAAGAATATAATAAGACATTACGCACCTCCTTAAAAATAAAAGTGCAACAATAGATTTACCTCCATTGTTACACTTTAAGCTGTCTTACGTTATATATATATGTTACCACAAAAGATAACCCTCTGCAAGGTGACTGAATTTTGTTAAAGATTATTTTAAATTAAGCTTCAGCTATCATTTGTGCTGTTAGGGCTTTAATCTGCTGTATATCTTCGCTGGTTGGCTTTAAGCATACCTTAAATGGCTCGGCAAATTGTGAAAAGCCACATTGTCTTAAACGCAAATCTACAGCGTCTGCACCTTCACCTGTCCAGCCGTAAGAGCCAAACGCAAAAAAGCTTTTACTCTCGGTGTTAATACACATAATTTCTGACAGAGCCTTCCATACCTGTGTAGGAGCGTCTCGGTTAATTGTACCAGAGCCAACTGCTACAAAGCTGGCGTTTTCAAGAGCTAATGCACATTGCTGTGCTGTAGCTGTGTTCATATCTATAATTTCAGCCTTTAGTGCCTTTTCTTTAAACGACTCAAAAACAGCATTGGCAAGCTGTTTTGTGTAGCCACCTGTTGAATGGTACAACACAACTGCTGATGTTGTCTTGCTTTCTACTGCCCACTCTCTGTAATAGGCAAGTGCATTTTCTGTGTTTTCTACTACAACAGGGCCGTTTAAAGGTGCTATTGTGTAAATGGTTTTAGCTTCAAGTATATTAAGGGCATCATTTACAAAGCCCTTTAGCTGTATAAAATAGAAATTAAAATAATCCTTTAGCTGTGCAATATATTCATCAATATAACGCATAGATTCGTCGTTTCCGTTAGGCTCGCAAAAATCTGCACTGAACATACAGCCACTAAAAAGCACACCGTCGTTTTCAAAGTATGTGCACATACTGTCGGGTGTTGGTAGCATAGGTGTTGCTATAAATTCAAGCATACTGTTACCAAGGTTAAGCTTGTCGCCATCATTTACAATAACACAGCTGTATTCGCAGTGCAGAATATTATCAAGCAGTCTTTTGCCTATTTCGGTACATACAATAGTAGTTTTAGGACTTATCTTCAAAAGCCTTTCTATGCTTTCTGCGTGCTGTGGAATTATACGGTTAAGTATAAGGTAGTCGATAGCACCAATATCACAAACCAAGCCAAGATTATATTGAAAATCACTATAAAGGCTACTGTCTGGAATATCTATAAGTGCAGTTGTTCTGTCGTCTATAAGATATGAATTATATGTAGTGCCAAACGGACACTCTTTATTAAGATTGTTTTTTCTTAAAAATGGGTCTAAAACACCCACGTTGTATACACTATTAGAAATTCTTACTAAAGCCATAATTATTCCCCTTGTTAAATTGATTAAAAATATTGTAATATATATTTTAAAATATTTCAATAAAATAATTATACTGCTTTTATTTTATATTAGCTGTTGGTTTAATAGATGGACAAATTTATTATAAGTAAAACAAGCAGAACAATTTTTTTATACATAGGCTATAAAGTTTTCTGTAGGCTATTGCCATTCTGTCAAATTGTGATAAAATTAGTAGAGTATAATTGAAAGGGTGTAGTTAAATGCTAAATCATATTATCGACCTTGAATCACTTTCTTTTCTGACCTTTACGAGATTATAAATCTTGCAGAAAAAATTATGGAGAACCCAGATAAATACAGCGAGGCTTGTAAGGGTAAAATAATGGCTACATTGTTTTACGAGCCAAGTACAAGAACTCAGATGAGCTTTCAGACAGCTATGCTAAGACTGGGTGGTTCTATAATAGGCTTTTCAGACCCACAAAATTCGTCAGTATCAAAGGGCGAAACACTAAAGGATACAATTACAATTGTTAGTGGCTATGCCGATATTATAGCAATGCGACACCCGTTAGAGGGCAGTGCAAAGGGTGCTTCTTTATATAGCAGAGTACCTGTTATTAATGCAGGTGACGGTGGACATCTTCACCCAACTCAAACACTTACTGACCTTGTAACACTACACAAAGAAAAGGGCAGACTAAACCACCTTACAATAGGTCTTTGTGGTGACCTTAAATATGGCAGAACGGTACACTCCTTAATAGATACAATGTCACACTTTGAGGGCAATAAGTTTGTTCTTATTTCAACAGACGAGCTTGGTGTGCCAGATTATACAAAAGAAAAGCTAGAAAAGCAGGGCTGTGAATATGTAGAGGTTACATCTTTACAAGAGGCTATTCCACAGCTAGATGTTTTATATATGACACGTATCCAGCGTGAGCGTTTTGCAAGCCTTGAAGAATACGAAGCACAGAAGGGTGTATTCGTGCTTGACAGAGAAAAGCTTGAGCTTGGTAAGGCTGACCTAAAGGTGCTTCATCCACTGCCAAGAATTGACGAAATTACAGAGGATATAGACAACGACCCAAGATGTGTTTACTTTAAGCAGGCTGTTTATGGTATGTATGCAAGAATGGCATTGATTTTGCTTACACTTGAGGGCTCTAAGTATTCATATTCAAGAGGTAGAGTAATTACTGATAATACCGGCTGTGCAAACCCAAAATGTATTACACATACAGAGCCTTATATGCCTAAGGAATTTAAGCAAGAGGGCGATTTTATAAAATGTGAATATTGTGACACAAAAAAGCCGTATCATTCCTGATACGGCTTTAGTTTTGCGTTGAAGAGTAAATTTCTTCAACGCTTTATTTTTTTATTATTATTTATTATTCGTATCGTAATGCTTCAATAGGGTCTAGCTTTGACGCCTTTATAGATGGCATAATACCAAATACAATACCAACACCCATCGAGAATGCAACCGATACTATTATAGATGTAAAGCTTACTACTACTGTTACATTAAATACAATACCCAGTATAAGTGCTATACCCACACCAAGCAACACGCCTATAATACCACCTATACCGGTAAGCACAGCAGCCTCGGTTAAGAACTGCGAGCGAATCTGCTTTTTGGTTGCACCAAGTGCCTTTTTAAGACCAATCTCTCGTGTTCTTTCGGTTACTGAAACAAGCATAATATTCATTACGCCAATACCACCAACAACAAGAGAAATACCTGCTATACCTATAAGAAGAAGTGAAATTATATCTGTAACCATTTCAAGCTCCTGTATATCAGACATATAGCTTGTAGACCTGTATACATAGGTATCGTTGCTTACACCCTCATTCAGAATATCAGCAGCAAAGGTGCTTATCTGTACAGTATCGTCCAGATCTTCAACCTCTACTAAAAGATTTTGTACATCGTCATAGCAAATTAGCTGTGACCATGATGTAGAAGGTACATAAACCTCAAATGAGTTGTTTTGCATAGCAGCCTGAAAATCTGCAATCGAGTTTATATCATCGTAATCACGCTCTACCTCAATTACACCTACTACAACAAATATCTCACCATTAAGAGAAACGCTTTTGCCTATAACATCTGTGTCTGAAAAGATACTGTTTGCTGTAAGTGTATCAATAACAGCTACATTATTTTTTTTGGTGTAGTCTGCCTGTGTTAAAAGTCTGCCACTTGTAAGATGATAATTTGTAAGTGAAAAATGATCCTTTTCTACACCTAATATATTAACTGATGTTTTTTCATTATTATAAGAAATATCACACATATCAGCCAGATAAAAAGGTGAGCATTTTACAACTCCTTCTAAGCTGTTTACAGCATCAATCTTTTCTTGTGGTATGGTTGAGATACCCTCAATTACACCACCAAAATGACCAGTGTGAGGAGAACCATACATATCGGTTTTTTCAAACACGCCTATGGTTACTGTGTTGTCACCCTTACCAAGAAGCTGGTCCTTCATCATATTACTTGCACTTTGAATTATAGATACAATAGCAATGATAGAAGCTATACCTATAATTATACCAAGCATAGTAAGAATAGAACGCATTTTGTGTGACCATATACCCCTGAACGATAATCTAATATTTTCAATCATATTCTATTCACCTACCTTAAAAGAAAAAGCCACTGTATATTTCGCTAAAGGATGAATCTCTTGTTGGCTTGCCCACTGTAGAATTACCATAAGGCAAGGCTATTCTGTCATCCATTGAAATATCACCCACTACCATTACAGCGTAAGTGAAAAATTTGTCGGCTACTTTTACATATCTTTTTTCCAGCATATTGTTTTCGTCAGCAACTAAAATATAGCTTTTTCCGTTTTCGGTACGTACAAATGATGATTCAAGCCATATAGACTCCTGAGCCTCGCCGGTATCAAACATAACCTCTATGCTGCTTTTATCGTCAATTGTCAGCTTTTCGTCAAACTGTACCTTAACATCAAAGTATACAGAGGTTTCGTCGGTTACACCAAACATATCATAGCCTAGGTGTTTAGAAATTTCGTCAGATATTTCTATAATAGTACCCTTACAGTCAAGCTCCTGATAATCAACTCTGAGTATAGCCTTCATACCAAGCTTTAGGTTCTCAAGCTCTTTTTCCTTTACAACTGCTGTTACGCTGGTTACGGAATCATTTACAATTGTTATATACGAACCGTTTTTAATTGCCTCCTCAATAGAGTCAGCTACAAAGGTAACAGTACCACGAATTTTAGCAATTTCGTTACCTGTTTTCAGTCTTTCCTTTGCCTGCTTCAGCTCGATTTCTGTCTGACGCTTTTCAAAATTAAGCTGTGCAATCTCGTCGTTTTTAGCGTTAATCATTTCCTGTAGCTCTGCCTGAGTGAATATATAATTATCATTTGCAGTTATTTCGCCATCGTCTGCAAAGTCGTTTTCACTTTCAAGCTGTGCTAAAATATCCTCTAAATTAAGATTATCACCTAATAGGCTTTCTAAATCATTATTATCAGCCTGAGGTATCTCGAAATTACTATAGGTAATAAGAGATGCAAATGGGTTTACACCCGGTGCTACCTGAATACTGCCAGCCTCAGATATCTCAACACCAGCACCACAATACCAGTTGTCGATATCACTTTCTGTAATCAATGAGCCGTCTACAAGCCAGCTGTATAGCAGAATACCCTCTCCATATACGTGGAACATTGCGTATTTGCTGTTTGAAGCTGTTGGCTGTGTATTGGCTTTATCGCCTGCAAGATATTGCATAAATTGTGGCTTAACAACGGTGTCTAAGCCTACATTGAATATAAATGGAGAATTTGCACTGCCGTCACCAGAAATTGGCTTTGTTGAGGTTGTAATAACTGTTTCGTATTCAACTACTGGTGGAATAATATCCTCCTCAGTCTCAAATTCTATAGGCAGTGTTGGTGGCTCGGTTGCAGGTGCTTTTTCAGCAGGGATAAGACCCTTTAGCGTGTTAAGCTCGTTTTCTGCAATTTTAATGCTGTTTGATAATTTGTCAATGCCGGTCTGGCAGGTGTCAACAGCAAGCTGTAGAATCTCGGTGTCGTATTCAACAAGAACATCACCCTTTTCTACTGTATCACCCTTAGCAACCTTAACCTCTTTTATGCTAAGCTCATTTTTTACATTCAGCTTCTGTACAGTATCCTCCTGCAGAATAGCTCTGCTGAAAACCTTACCCATACTTTCGCTTGAAAACATAGAGGTAAGCTCCTGTACGCTTACAACCTTAGCGAATGAGTCTGTATATTTTTTATATGATAAACCAGCTATAAGACCACCTATGATTAATATAACGATTATGGTTATTATAATAGGCTTCTTTTTAACTTTCTTTTTTCTTGCTATAGCATTACTCATTTTCTATTCCTCCTGTATAATCCGTTCTTGATGAATTACCAGAAAATTTTTCATCAGAGTAAAGAAGCTCTCCGTCACGAATATACACTATAGAGTCAGCACACTCTGCAATGTTCCTTTCGTGGGTAATCATAACTATTGTCATACCCTCTTCGTTAAGCTGCTTGAATAGCTGCATAACCTGTTCGCCCGATTTTGAATCAAGTGCACCTGTAGGCTCGTCGGCAAGCAGGATTTTAGGGTTATTTGCAATAGCTCTTGCAATGGCAACTCTCTGCTTTTGTCCACCAGAAAGCTGTGTAGGCAAAAAGTACATTCTGTCCTCAAGGCCTACCTTTTTTAAAGCTGCCTTTGCAATCTCTATACGCTTCTTTTTCTTAATCTTTGCATATAGCAATGGTAGCTCTACATTTTCAAGTGCTGTTTGCTTTGGCAAAAGATTAAAGCTCTGAAATACAAAGCCAATGCCTTTGTTTCTGATTTTAGAAATTGCATTATCGTTCTGACTTAAGATATCTACACCATCAAAAAGATATGTACCCTCAGTTTGCTTATCAAGGCAACCTATTATATTCATAAGTGTAGATTTACCAGAACCAGAAGGACCCATAATAGCCAGATAGTCGCCTTCCTTTACAGATAAATTAACATCCTTTAATACAGGCACTTCAAAATCGTCTGTATAATAATTTTTATATATTCCTTTTAGCTCTAAAATCATCGCTTACATTCCCTCCACAGGCTCTGCATCTTCCATCATCTCTGCGTCCATAGAAAGCTCCATTGCTTCCATACCCTCTACAAGATGTTCCTCTGGGAATGCAATATAATCTTCTTGTGAAAGACCACTTGCAATTGCATATGTCATATTGTCTTCGTTGTGTTCGCCAAGCTCTATATAGCGTTTTTCAAGCTTTTTGTCAGCACTCATACACCATACATAAGGCTTTGTGTCTATGTCACATATATATGCCTCGTCAAGCTCAAGCTTGTTGCTTGCTTCGTCCTTTGCCTTGGCAGAAAGCTCTATTGTTACATGCTGACCAATCATAAGACCATCGGCATTATCAAGCTTTATACGCACTGGGTACTTACTGTCGGCTGATTCGCTAAGGGTATCTCCGATTAATGTTTCCTGTGCCATATTTGTGTTTGGAGAAGAAACGTCAAGTGAATCTACTGTACCTGTCCAGTTTTGAGCTTCGTCTGTTCTTGAGCGAATAAGAATTTTAGTACCCTCAGAAAAAGCTTTAATATTTTCTTCGCTTATGTATGACAATATCTTGTAATCGTCACTTGTACCGATTGTTATTATTGTAATACCTGAAAATTCACTATGTGTATCATCAGCTACTACGTTTGTAACCTTACCGTTAACCTCTGCTTTTACAATGTTGCTTTTTATTGATTTATTCAGCTTGTCAATTGTGTCCTGTGCATTCTTTTCGTCATACTGTGAACGCTTAAGGTTTAGCTGTGCATCTAAAATCTGGCTTTCAATATCTAGCAGCTGATTGCTGTTAGCACCTGATTTCTGACGCTCTAATGTCTTAATCTGATTGTTGCACAATGTTATTTCTGCCTTGGCTCTGTCTAAATCAAGCTGTGCCTGTGCAAGCTGTAGATTTAGCTGGTCTACATCGTATTCAAACAGGCTGTCACCTTCTTTAACGCTGTCGCCAACCTTTACATAGGTCTTTTTAACAAGCTTGTCGCTGTCTGACTTTACAGTTACAAGCTCACCCATTTCAACTACACCACTATATCTGTTACCATTAAAGGCACTGTCAAGACCTGTAATTTCAGATATCTTGGTTACAGGGGCAGCAAGCATACCACCTTCTGTGCTCGATAGCATTGGCAATAAAAACATAACAGCCACAAAGGCTATAACCAGTACTGCTAAAATTACCCCAATAATTATTACTTTCTTCTTCATTACTTAACCTCCGTAATTGTATTACTATTGTTAGTACAATTATAGCCACTTATTGACATATGTCAATGTTTTTTTGCTATATAATTGTATATAAAATAAAATTCATCAATTAATTATTAACACACCATTAATAATTGCCAATAAAATTGACAATTAGCACAAAAAAATGTTATGATTTATATTAGCAAAAAAAGGAGGCGTATTAATATGGATAAATATATAAATGAGCTTGCTCAGAAATGTATCGACAGCAGTACAATTGATACAGAGCTTTTTTCTAAATATGATGTGCAAAAGGGTTTACGTGACAAAAACGGTATAGGTGTTCTTGCAGGATTAACAACAATTTCAAATGTAATGGCAGTAAAAATGGTAGACGGACAAAGAGTGCCTTGTGCAGGTAAGCTTTTGTTCAGAGGCTACTCTATTAAAGACCTTGTAAAAAATTCTGGTAAGGCAGAGCATTTTGGCTTTGAAGAAGCAATGTATCTTATCTTATTTGGCGAGCTACCAACAAAGGAGCAGTACGCAGAGTTTAAAAAGCTTCTTGGCGAAAATATGGTATTACCAAACAGCTTTACAAGAGATGTTATAATGAAGGCTTCTACAAAGGACATTATGAGCTCTATAACAAAGAGTGTGCTTACACTTGCTGCATATGACGATAAGGCGTCTGATTTATCAATAGAAAATGTACTAAGACAGTGCATTTCACTTATAGCTGTATTCCCAATGCTTGCAGTTTATGGATATCAGGCATATAACCACTACGAGCGTGATGACAGCCTGTTTATTCACAGACCAGACCCAGAGCTTTCTACAGCCGAAAATCTTTTAAGAATGTTAAGACCAGATATGCAGTACACAGACCTTGAGGCAAGAGTACTTGACGCTGCACTTATTCTGCATATGGAGCACGGTGGTGGTAATAACTCTACCTTTACAACACACGTTGTTTCTTCATCTGGCTCAGATACATATTCTGTAGTAGCAGCAGCACTTTCATCACTAAAGGGACCAAAGCATGGTGGTGCTAACCTGAAGGTTGTACAGATGATGGACGACCTTAAGAAAAACGTTGACGATATTACAGACAAAAATCAGGTAAGAGAATACCTTGAGAACGTACTTGCCGGTAAAGCCTTTGACGGCAAGGGTCTTATCTATGGTATGGGCCATGCTATCTATTCTGTTTCTGACCCAAGAGCACAGGTGTTCAAAAAGTTTGTAAGAGGTCTTGCAGAAGAAAAGAATATGAATGAAGAATTTAAGCTATTCTCATTAATAGAAGAAATGGCACCAGAGCTTATTGCTAAAAAGCGTAAAATGTACAAGGGTGTTAGTGCTAACGTTGACTTTTACAGTGGCTTTGTATATAGTATGCTTGGTATTCCACTGGAGCTTTACACACCAATTTTTGCAGTTGCAAGAATTGTAGGCTGGAGTGCTCACCGTCTTGAGGAGCTTATAAATGTAGATAAAATAATCCGTCCTGCATATAAGAGCCTTGTAGAAGAGCGTGATTATATAGATATGGACCAAAGATAAATTAAATAATAAAGCAATATCCCTGTTACACTGCTATGCTTAGTGCAACGGGGATATATTTGTTTAAAATATCAGCATACAAAACTTTAATAAATAATTAGCCTTGTTTGGTACAATATATCAGTTGAATTTAAAAGGCTTTCATATTATAATAGTATTAATGAATAAATAGTAAAAGGCTGGTGCAAAATATGAATTATAAAAAAACAAAGCTTATCGTTAGAATAGTTGCTATTGTAATGGTAGTATTAATGGTAGGCTCGGTAATTTTATCTGCTGTTTATGCACAATAACTCAGTTGTGCAAAATAGACAAAAAGTTACACAGAATGTGTGATAAGTTCTACTAAGATAATATACAACAAATACCCTAAAAGCTTGCAAAAACATACCTCTTATGCTATAATATTACCTGCGTGACTGCGACAGATATGCGATGAAGCGGGAGGTTGCGACTGAAAGATGTCGGTTTTTCCGTGGAGTATGTCCGATTTTAAACCGGGCGACAGAGAATATGTTTATTACAAGCTACTATTTTTTAGTGCACTTAGGGTTGCTGTGTGCAAAAATATGGCTTGGACGCTTTTCGTCTATTACCCGGGTTGACTTATGTCTATCCGGTTTTTAAATAGGAAGGGACGAAACACCCGGCAGGGTGTAAAGTTCTTAGAAGAGGGTTGCCCGCCAACTAACAATATTTAAGGAGGCGATGATTGTGGCAGTCAAGGAAAAAATCAGAATCAGACTAAAGGGTTACGACCATCAGTTAGTGGATCAGTCAGCAGAGAGAATAGTTGCTACTGCTAAGAAGACAGGTGCTAGAGTTTCAGGTCCTGTACCACTACCTACAGAGAAGCAGGTTGTAACAATCCTAAGAGCTGTTCATAAGTACAAGGACAGCCGTGAGCAGTTTGAGATTAGAACTCATAAGAGACTAATCGACATCCTAAGACCATCTAATAAGACGGTCGAGGCTTTAATGAGCTTAGAACTCCCTGCTGGTGTTGAAATCGAGATTAAGCTTTAATCTTAATTCCAACCAACCGGACAGTTGGGGTC